>NZ_CAXSVO010000004.1:0-281989 GCF_964240875.1 Ruminococcus sp. 5_1_39BFAA
ACAAGTCTATATTCAGTTGTAATTTATCCTAAAATCCAACGGGAGTTGGATGATCTAGGCTAACCCCGAGAAGTTATAAATTTGGAGGTCATTCTTATTTTTATTAAATAACTTTGAACACTCTCGGCTTTCGCCAGTCTTTGCCATCTCTCTTGCCGAGACACGGCAGGCGGTGCTCAACCCCACAGGAACAGCCATTGACCATTCCTGTGTTTTGCTCACGCATATGAATAATCGTAATGAAACGGATTATCACCCAATTTGTACACCAAATTTAGAGAGACATTTTTTTCCAAGATTTCTTGCTGCGTTTAAGTCGGAATTTCCCTGATGTCCGTTTTCGCATTTGAATTCATTTGTTTTTCTGTCTATGGAAATGACCTTTCCCTCACATTTGGAACAGATAGAGCGGAAGGCTTTGGTTTTTACATCAAGAGTTGCAATTCCTTCGCTCCAGGCCTTGTAAGTAATGAAGCGGCGTATGCGCCCATTTAAATGCAAAGAGTTCCATCCGGCAGGGATGTTCGACTCTTTTAAGAGATGATCATCATTGTATTTTGGAAAAACAATCGTTGAGACATCATGGTCTCTGCAGAACCGTACAATATCCGCGCTGATTTGGTGCGCTTTAGTGTCAAGTACATGTTCCTGTTTTATCCTGTATTTCCTGCCTGCCAGTTCAACTTTATCCGGGCCGGATGATACCTTTGATTTCTCAATTTTTTTCTGAAGCTCGTTACATTGATGGATATATTCTCTTCCACCGCCCCAGAATTTCACAGCGAGCTCCTTTCCGCTTGTGTCCAGCACCGAGCCCACCGCAAAGATATCGCTGTTGGCAAACTGGATAGCACAGATATTCTGGTTTTCGCTGATTCGCTGCCCTATGGTTCTTCCGTCTCCTCCATATTCCTTGACCGGAACATGAAGCATAACAAATTTGCGTTCTATTACTACAGACGGAGATAAAATCTGTCCTTCAGACGGGAGAGACCTTCCATAAAGACGACATCGCATCCATTTCCATTTACTTCCATCGAATACTTTTAATGTAATCTCTGAAGAAGAGAAATCCCTGTACATACCCTTGTAGTAATTGACTGTAGAATTTAGTTCCGCAGCCGCCTTTTCCGATTTTTCATCATTTCTGGAAAAATAGCTTTTGGCGGCGGCTATACCTGCATTAGCTGCAGAACGCCGAAAATAAACGGGGACTTTTTCCCATGGAAGCGGCATTTCCGGGGTCCTGCCGTTTCTGCCGGGAAGACTCAGGATTTCCAGTTCACGCAGGGTATGCTGGCTATCTAACTCCCTAAGCTGTGGATATTTCAGAAGCATATTATAGTAAAACTGTTCAACCTGGTTATATAGCTCCTGAGTCTGCGAAAGCCATTCCGGATGACGGCAGCAAAGGCGGAGACAATATGTAGTGATGCTGAAACATGTTTTTCCGCTCATAAAAATGTGTCTCACCTCTTCTTTTCCGTCATATGTCCAAAAATAAATTATATTATAACTTATCTATTTATTATTATTTCTGTCGCTTATCTCTTCCATAAGCGACATGACCTGATTCGTGTAGGTGATTCTTGTTCCCTACAAACCTTAATCAATAATATCATGACACTACAACTCTGTCAAGTTTCAATACTGCCTATATTTTCTCTGAAATTTTCCTTATATTCTCTTTTTTGACAAATTTGCCATATCATTTATTTCTTCCGCGCTCATACCAGATAAGTCAATGACCAATAATGTAAATGGTAGTGATAAGGGGGCAAAAGGATCATAGTTGTATTTTCTTAGCCGGAAAACGTCTTTAATTTTCTATCATGTCGCTTATGGAAGAGATAAGCGGCTTTTTTTATACTATAACAGTTTTATTAGCGCACAAAAAAAGACCACCCAGCGTTTATCCCGGTGGTCCGCAAAAAAAATCAGGGGAATCAAGAATCCCTGAATCCCCTGATCGTAAGAACTTTAATTAGTCCTCAACTTTGATAATCTCTTTTTTGTTGTAGCTTCCGCATGCCTTGCAGACTCTGTGAGGCATCATAAGTGCGCCGCATTTGCTGCATTTTACTAAGTTCGGAGCGCTCATTTTCCAGTTTGCTCTTCTCTTATCGCGTCTTGCTTTGGAAGATTTATTCTTTGGGCAGATGGACATTGTCAGTTACACCTCCTTAAATTTACTGAATATATCACTGATAGCTGCCATGCGGGGGTCTTTCGGCTCATCAACGCATCCGCAGGGACCGTCATTGAGGTTTTTCCCACACTGGCTACAGATTCCTTTGCAGTCTTCTTTGCATAAAACCTTCAAAGGCCAGCTCATCAGCACCTCGAGACAGACCAGTTGGTCTACATCCAGGTCCATACCGGTGAGATAGCTGCTCTCATCCAGATCATTTACACGCTCTTCATCCGTGAGCTTTAAGTCGAGCTTCCTCTGAAACTGCAAAGGAATATCTACGGAAACCTGCTCCAGACATCTGTCACATGGAATCCCGACGGTGATCCGCCCGGTTCCTGTCAGCTCCAGAACCCTTTTTCCTGTATTCGTGATAGTAAGCTCTACCGGTTCTCTGTCAAGAACTGGGAAAGTACCTAACTGGAAGGTGATGGAATCCATCTCAAACGGTACTGATTTCTGTACACATTTCCCTTCGCTGGATGAAATATCTGATAAATGTATCTGCATAATTATCTCCTATCCACACCTAGACAATTATACATACCAATCCAGTATTTGTCAACGCTCTTTTGGATTTTTTTATTTTACAAGCGCAACAGTATCACGGCAGATAGCCAGCTCTTCGTTGGTTGGGATCACAGCAACCTTAACCTTGGAGTCTGCAGTGGAAATTACCATTTCCTCACCACGTTTGCCGTTTGCTTCTGCATCCAGGGTAATTCCCAGATATCCGAGATAGGAGCAGACTTTTTCGCGAACGTTGCCTGCGTTCTCACCGATACCTGCTGTAAATACGATTGCATCCACACCGTTCATAGCTGCTACATAGCCGCCTACAAATTTTGCGATACCATAGCAGAGAACCTCGATTGCATTCTTTGCATCTTCGTTTCCTGCCTCTGCTGCTGCGTCAAGGTCACGCATATCGCTGGAAACACCGGACATACCCTGCAGACCGGATTTTTTATTCAGAACATTCATGATACCTGCGATATCCAGGTTTTCTTTCTTTGCAATGTACTCCATGATAGCCGGGTCGATATTACCGGAACGTGTTCCCATAACAACGCCTTCAAGAGGAGTCAGACCCATGGTGGTGTCCACACATTTGCCGTTTACAACAGCACTGATGGAGGAACCATTTCCAAGGTGGCATACGATTACTTTGGAGTTGTCCTTGTCAAGTCCAAGGAATTCTACAGCACGTTTGGAAACAAAGCTGTGAGATGTTCCGTGGAAGCCGTATCTTCTTACTTTGTAGTTCTTGTAGTATTCGATAGGCAGACCGTACAGATATGCTTTCGCAGGCATTGTCTGATGGAAAGCGGTATCAAATACGCCAACCTGCGGTACACCCGGCATCAGCTCGGAGCAAACGCGGATACCGATCAGGTTTGCCGGATTGTGAAGCGGTGCAAGGTCGTTGCACTCTTCAACAGCCTGGATCATTTCGTCTGTGATGATCGCGGAGGAAGCAAATTTCTCGCCGCCGTGTACGACACGATGACCGATAGCGTCAACTTCCTTCAGGCTTCCGATAGCGCCTGTTTTCTCGTTTGTCAGAGCGTCCAGAACCATCTGGATCGCCTCTTTGTGTGTCGGCATAGCAGCCTCTGTAATCTCTTTGTCACAGCCTGTTTTCTGGTAAACCAGTCTTCCGTCAATTCCGATTCTCTCGCAAAGTCCTTTTGCCAGAACTGCTTCTGTTTCAGAATCGATCAACTGATATTTTAAAGAAGAACTACCGCAGTTAATAACCAATACATTCATGTTTTTCTACTCTCCTATTTTTATTTCTATCGCTTTCCGCTTCACTGAGCTGCGGAAACTGCTGCAATCCGCAATGCGGACCGCAGCTCATTTTTTGTATGTACAAATTAGTCCTCAGCCTGGCACTGTACTGCTGTAATGGCAACAACACCAACGATATCATCAGCAGAGCATCCACGGGACAGGTCGTTTACAGGTTTTGCAATACCCTGGGTTACAGGTCCGTAAGCTTCTGCTTTTGCAAGACGCTGTGCCAGCTTGTAGCCGATGTTTCCTGCATCAAGGTCTGGGAAGATCAGGACGTTAGCTTTTCCCGCAACAGGGCTTCCCGGAGCTTTGGATGCGCCTACGCTTGGTACGATAGCTGCGTCAAGCTGGAACTCTCCATCCAGTGCAAGGTCCGGATTCTGCTCTTTTGCGATTCTGGTAGCTTCCACAACCTTGTCAACGTCAGCATGCTTTGCGCTGCCCTTGGTGGAATGGGAAAGCATAGCAACAACCGGCTCTTCCTGAACAAGAAGCTTGAAGGATTCTGCGGAGGATGCTGCAATAGCTGCCAGTTCTTCCGGGTTCGGGTTCTGAACAAGACCGGAATCTCCAAATACAAATGCGCCGTTTGCGCCGTACTCACAATCCGGAACAACGATCAGGAAGAAAGCGGATACCAGCTTTGTGCCTGGTTTTGTTTTCAGGATCTGTAAGCATGGTCTTAAGGTATCGGCTGTAGAATGGCATGCGCCGGAAACCATACCGTCTGCATCGCCCATTTTTACCATCATAACGCCGTAGTACAGGTACTGATTCAGAAGGATCTCTTTTGCCTGCTCAGGTGTCATGCCTTTTTTCTGTCTTAATTCAACTAATTTGTCAATATAGCCCTGGGTCTTCTCAGAAGTTGCCGGGTCCACGATCTCTGCACCGGAGATATCATATCCGCTCTCTGCTGCGCTTTTCTTAACAGTCTCCTCGTTACCTACGAGAACAAGCTTTGCAATGCCTTCTTTTAAGATTTTGTCAGCAGCTTCCAAAGTTCTCTTGTCTTCAGTCTCTGGCAGTACGATCGTCTTTACATTTGATTTTGCTCTGTCTTTGATTACATCAATAAATCCCATGATTAAATGGCTCCTTTCGTTTTTCATAGTTAGATTTATTATAACCCCCTCTGCCTTGTATTTCAAGCATTTCAATGGTAGAATATGCCTCAGAAAAGTATTTTTTGAGGTGCAATTCCATGAAAACCGCGGGTATTATTGCCGAATACAATCCATTTCACAAAGGACACGAATACCAGATAAACTATATCAAAGAAAAACTTGGGGCAGATTTTGTGGTCGCAGCCATGAGCGGCGATTTTGTCCAGAGAGGAACTCCTGCACTGCTTCCCAAACATGTGCGGACAGAGATGGCACTCCGGTGCGGTGTTGACCTTGTTCTGGAGCTTCCCGTTTCCGTGAGCACGGGCAGTGCGGAATATTTCGCCAGAGGCGGTGTGGAGCTTATGGATGGGCTTGGCGTTATCGATCAGCTTTGTTTCGGGACGGAAACAGAGGATTTCCAGGCACTGGCTGACCTTGCCGGAGTTTTGCTGGAAGAACCGCCTGCCTATCAGGAGGCGCTTCGCAAAGGGCTTAAGGAAGGGCTGGCTTATCCTGCAGCCAGAAGCCATGCCTTAAGTGAGTTTATTCCCAATGCGGATGAAATCCTCTCTTCCCCAAACAACATACTTGGAATCGAATACGTAAAAGCGCTGGTAAGCCTTGACAGTACGATAGAACCTGTAAACATCAAACGCCGGGGAAACGCTTATCACGATACAAGCCTTCCGGCAAATACCTTTTCCTCCGCTTCTGCTATCCGACAAAAGATTTTTGATGACAGCCATGTAAGCGGGACTATGCCTTTCCACACAGGCGCCGGAGGTGTTCCTCCTGTCTCAGACAATGACGATCCGGCAGATCAACTGGCATGTCAGCTTCCTGCTCCTGCATACCGCTTATTGCAGCAAGCTTTGGAGGAAGGAACCTTTTTGTGTGAAGATCAGATCAGTGTTCTTTTGCATTACCGTCTTCTGGGAGAAGATGCTGAAAGCCTGTGCCGTTATCAGGATATGTCCCCGGATCTGGCACGCCGTATCGTCCAAAAACGAAACCAGTATTGCACCTTCACGCAGTTTTGTATGCTTCTGAAAACAAAGGAACTGACCCTTGCCCGAATCCGCCGCGCACTTCTCCATGTTCTTCTGCACATTGAGAAAGCTCCCGCCTCTATAGGTTATGCGCGCATTCTGGGATTCCGCCGGGACGCAGCCACACTTCTTTCCGCTATAAAAAAAGAAGGGACTCTGCCCCTTATTACAAAATCCGCAGATGTCTCCCTTATTCTGGAAGATTCGGCATTGGATGAATTCCAGCAGACAGCCGCTGCCTCAAATATATATCAGTGCCTGCTCACAGCCAAAACAGGGAAGCCATTTCTCCATGAATATCAAAAGCCCATCGTGATCGTATAACGATGGGCTTTGTCTTCTCTTTATTTTCCTGAAAGGAGGATCCTGTCATTATCCAGAGCTTTTCCGGCTCCCGCATTAAATCTCTCCAAAAGACTGTTCACAGTCATACCATCCCGCTCTTCTCCACTGATATCCAGAACAATATTTCCGGAATCCATCATCAGAACTCTGTTTCCAAGCTCCAATGCAGAGCTCATGTTGTGCGTGATCATCAGACAGGTCAGGTTATTTTCTTCTACAACCCTCTTTGTCAGATTCAGTACGATCTCAGCCGTACCGGGATCCAGAGCTGCTGTATGCTCATCAAGGAGCAGCAGCTTTGGTGGATTCATGGTTGCCATCAAAAGACTCAAAGCCTGCCTCTGCCCTCCGGAAAGAAGGCCCACAGGTTGGGACATTCTGTCCTCAAGTCCCATATTTAACAGGGAAAGCTGCTCACGGAAACGCTTTTTGTCAGCTCTGGAAATACTGGAAAGCCATCCGCCGTGCCCTGCTGCAAGCGCCAGATTTTCCAAAATAGTCATTCCCGGCGCTGTTCCCCTCATGGGGTCCTGATATAGCCGCCCGATGGTTTTTGCACGGACATACTGCGGCCAAAAGGTAATATCTTCGCCGTCAAGCACCACAGAACCGGAATCTGTGAGAAAATCTCCGCATATCGCGTTGAACAGTGTGGATTTACCTGCCCCGTTGGAACCGATGATAGTGGCAAAATCTCCTTTTTTCAGATGGAGAGTCAGGTCCTTTATGGCAGTCTTTTCGTTGACTGTGCCTGCATTAAAGGTTTTTGAAATATGGTTCAGCTTCAGCATCTGTCAGATTCCTCCCTTTCTGTGCGTCATCCTGCGCCGTATCTGCGGCCACTGCCGTTTCAGATATGGACCGGAAATAGCCAGTACAACGATCACGGAGGAAACAAGCTTCAGCATAAATGCCGGCATGTTGAATCTCAGGGCAACCGTATATACAAGGCGGAAAATAAAGGAACCGAGAACCATTCCCACCGCTCTTAATAAAATGCCGCCTTTCCCCATGACAGTGCCGCCGATCAGCAGGGAGGCAAGTGCTATTGTCACCATTCCCTGTCCGATGTTGATATCTACAGATTTCTGTGACTGTGCCAGAAGACAGCCGGATAGTGCCGTGAAGGAGTTTGCGATGCAAAGACCTACAATCGTAGTAAATACCGGGTTGATAGATGAGGATTTTACCATATCCGCATTATTTCCTGTTGCACGGATCGCAAGCCCCAGGCGGGTCTTCAGAAAAAATACCAGAAATGCCACAACCAGGACTACTGCGATAGCTGCTACGATAATCTCGGTGCGGCCCTTGAGAGGCGTTCCGTCAAGAGCATCCTTCATCATGGTAAAAACGGTTGTGGTCCTGTTCATATTCATCAGGGAGGAACCACCCATCACTGCAATGTTGATGGAATACAGACCTGTATTTACAATAATACCTGCAAGCAGGCTTTCCACCCCAAGCTTTGTCTGCAAAAATGCGGTCACAAAGCCGGAGCATACTCCAGCCAGCATAGCAGCCGCAATGGATAAAAAGGGATGTCCCGATATGGCTACGGCTGCCCCCACGGCTGCCCCCAGTGTAAAACAGCCATCCGTAGATAAATCACATACATTCAGCATGGAGTAGCTTAAAAATAAAGCCAGTACCGTAAGGGAACAGATCAGTCCCAGCTTCAGGGCTGTCTCTCCAAGTGCAAGTGCAGTAGTGAGTGTCACAATGTCTTCCTCCTAATCCTCATATTTCCGTAAGTGTCAAATGCCCCGCTGTTACGCGGGGTCTTTGACTATTCTTCTTCTAACTCATCGAAGCTTTCAGCAGTTGTAATCTCGTTTACCTGTGTGCAGAGAGGCTCAAATGCTTCTTTAATCGCTGCAAAATCAAGTCCCAGTGCCTCGCAGGTTTCTGTGTTTACTGTTGCAGTACCGTTATCAAAGGTCATGACAGGTGTTTCTGCCGGAACTGCGCCGTCTAACAGGATGTCTGCGATCATATTGGCTGTCTCTACACCCAGATTAGCGTAATCCACGCCGTATCCAAGGAAAGCACCGTTCAGGGCAAAGGAATCTGCTCCTGTGTAATGCGGGATTCCTGCCTCAATAAAGGTTTCATAAATGGAAAGCTCTGCAGTCATAATGGTATTATCGGTTGGGGTAAATACAGCGTCAACACCGTCTGCCACAAGTGCCTCTGCAGCAAGCTGTACCTCATCTGTGGTGGTTCCGGTACGCTCTACATATTCTATTCCTTCTGCGTCCAGATATTCCTTTGCAGCCTCAATGGGAGTTGCGGAGGAATCCTGTCCAACATCATACAGAAGACCGATCTTTTTTGCTTCCGGGTTTGCTGCGAAGATCAGCTTCATCACGGATGCCGTGTCAAGATAATCGGAGGTTCCTGTCAGGTTCGCACCCGGTGCCTCGTTGGATTCCACAAGACCTGCTCCTTCCGGATCTGATACGGCTGAAAATACTACCGGGGTATCGGTTCCCTCTGTAGCTGCCTGCATACGCATAGCTACAGGAGTGGCAACGCCTACCATCAGATCCACGCCGTCAGCCTGGAAATCTGTGATGATCTGCTCCATAACATTTGCATCCGCATTACAGTTGTCATAGGCAATATCAAAGGTCACGTCCTTCTCCTCACCGATCTCTGCCAGACGTGTCTGAATATTGTCTACGATCTGGTTCAGGGATGCGTCATCCACGTAATTGCAGATACCGATTTTAAATTCCTCTGCCATAACCGGTGCTGTCATCATTACGGATGCGATAGCTGTTGCAGATAAGCATGTCATTAATTTTCTTTTCATAGTAGTTTCTCCTCTCTCTTCATAAAAATTTTGTCATGGGGGGGATATTTTCCCAGTCTCCTTTGTCTGTGAGAAAGAGTGAGTGACCAGCTATAAAAGAGTTTTATATTTTTCTTATAATACAAAAACCGCCCCAAGCTATGCTTGAGACGGTAATAAGAATCTTATTATCGCGGTACCACTCAAATTGACGAAACGTCCACTTTCTCATGTACAAACATACACTCCTGATTGGTAACGGGTTCGGTTCCCGTCGGCTCCTACTCTCCTGATAAAAATTTCGGGCCGCCCTCGAAAGGCCATTCATTCATCAGCTTCATACGGGCTTCCACCACTACCCGCTCTCTGGGATGTCACTTGAAGAATTACTATTCTTTCTCATCGGTTTAACTGCCTTTTACTTTAGCACAGTGCCGCAAGAATGTCAAGTGTTAATTTTTGAAGCTGTGGATCGGTGCAGGGATGCGGCCTCCTCTTTCCACGAAAGCTTCACAGGAGAACTGGTTTACCGGCATGATCGGTGCATAGCCTAAAAGGCCTCCGAATTCCACGGTTTCTCCCACTCCCTTTCTGATTACCGGAATGAGACGCACGGCTGTTGTCTTCTGGTTTACCATACCAATAGCGGCCTCATCCGCAATAATGCCGGATATGGTAGAAGCCTTTGTATCACCCGGAACCGCGATCATGTCAAGTCCCACGGAGCAAACACAGGTCATGGCTTCCAGTTTCTCCAGGGAAAGCGCTCCTTCGTTTACCGCATCGATCATTCCCTGATCCTCGCTGACCGGAATGAAGGCACCGCTTAAGCCGCCTACGGCTGTAGATGCCATCACGCCGCCTTTTTTCACCTGGTCATTTAACAGTGCCAGGGCTGCCGTCGTTCCCGGTGCTCCTGCCCTCTCCAGACCGATTTCTTCCAGGATCTCAGCCACACTGTCTCCAATAGCCGGAGTCGGTGCAAGTGACAGGTCCACAATGCCGAATGGCACCCCAAGTCTTTTCGATGCCTCCTGCGCAACAAGCTGTCCAACACGGGTAACCTTAAACGCCGTTTTCTTAATGGTTTCGCAGAGGGTCTCGAAATCCTTTCCGCGAACCTTTTTCAGTGCGGTTTTTACTACTCCGGGACCGCTGACGCCCACATTGATGATGCAGTCAGCCTCTGTCACACCGTGGAAAGCGCCGGCCATAAAGGGATTGTCGTCAGGCGCATTGCAGAATACCACCAGCTTGGCGCACCCCAGAGAATCCTGATCCTTGGTCGCCTTTGCAGTTTCCAGCACGATCTCTCCCATAAGCTTTACTGCGTCCATATTGATGCCTGTTTTTGTGGAGCCTACGTTTACAGAGCTGCACACGCGGTCCGTACAGGATAATGCCTGCGGAATGGAGCGGATGAGCATTTCCTCTGCCGGAGTCATCCCCTTACTTACCAGGGCTGAAAAGCCGCCGATAAAGTTTACTCCTACGGTTTTTGCCGCTTTATCCAAAGTTTTTGCTATAGATACAAAATCCTCTGTGCTTTTGCAGGCAGCACTGCCCACCAGAGCAATGGGCGTTACGGATATCCGCTTATTTACAATGGGAATTCCGTATTCCATGGCGATCTTGTCTCCGGTGGATACCAGGTCTTTGGCTTTTTCTGTGATTTTATTATAGATTTTTTCGTTCAGCTTCATAATGTCGCTGTCGACGCAGTCAAGAAGGCTGATACCCATGGTAATGGTACGCACATCCAGATTTTCCTGCTCGATCATTTTATTTGTCTCATTTACCTCAAAAATGTTAATCATAGGTCACGCTCCCATATTATTCTCCTGAAATCTTCCATTTTCTGCGAATGCTATCTCGTATGCTTCGCATACTCGATGTTCGCTGCGCTCACATAGATTTCCTGCGAAATTCTTTTGACCGCCAGCGGTCAACGAATTTCTCCTGAAATCTGCATTCGCTTGTATGTCATATCCTGTGCATTTTATTGAAAATGTCTTCGTGCTGGCAGCGGATAACAACGCCGATCTTGTCTCCTACCTCTGCAAGCTCTTTTGCCAGAGTTGCGATATCCTTATCTGACTTGCTGGTATCTGCCACCATCATCATATTAAAATACCCCTGAACGATAGTCTGTGAAATATCCAGAACATTTACCTGATTGTCAGCAAGGTAAGTACATACCTTTGCAATGATTCCTACGGTGTCGTTTCCTACTACGGTAATGATCGTTTTTTTCATGAGTCTTTTCCTCCTGTATTTGACCTGAGCGGTCATATTTTGTAAAGATTTGTATGTAAACTCCTAAATCGTAACAACCTCTGAAACACAGTCTCTTTTTGCCACCTGGATCCTGAAATCCCGGGACTGGTACGGATTATCCCCCAGCGTCACCTCAGAGCACACCGTCTCATAGGCAAGCGCTTCGTAATTATTCTCTTTGCTCAGATGTCCCAGAAAAACGGCTTTCAGATTGTCATGCAAAAGTCTGCAGAGAAGACGCCCTGCATTCTCGTTGGACAAATGACCTCTGTCGCCCAAAATCCTCTGTTTCAGATAATAGGGATATTTTCCAACCTGGAGCATCCGGATATCATGGTTTGCCTCCAGCAAAAGCGCGTCCAGATTCTGCAGATTATCTACAATATAATCATTATATTTCCCAAGGTCCGTTGCAATCCCCACAGACTGCTGTCCGCATTCCAGGCGGTAACCCACTGGCTGAGCCGCGTCGTGCGGAATGGTAAAGGGATGAATGGTCAGATCCTTGATCTGAAATGGCTCATCCTCACGGATCTCATGGAAAATATCATCCGGAAGATTTTTCATGGTTTTCATCCGGCTTATGGCATCTGCCGTGCCTCCTGTTGTATAAACAGGAATATGGTACCGTCTGGCGATCACACCCAGTCCGCTGATATGATCCGAATGCTCATGGGTGATCAGGATCCCGTCAATGTCCCTGCCAGTCAGCTCCATATTGTTCAGCCCCTGCTCAATACGCTTGCCGCTTATTCCCACATCCACCAGCAAGTGAGTTTCCTCAGATCCCACATAAATGCAGTTTCCGCTGCTTCCGCTGGCAATACTACAAAGTCTCATTCCTTTTTACCCCTTTTAAAATGCAGTCAAAGGTTTCCCCAAGATTGCCGTTATTTTCAATCACATAATCTGCATGGGCACGGAAAAATTTCTCCGATGCCTGGCTTGCAATAATGTTCTCTGCCTTTTCTCTTGTATAGCCCCGGCTTTCCATCAGCCTGGCGATACGGATCTCCCTGTCTGTATGTACATACCAGACTTCATCGCAGAAATCCTGGTAATTGTCC
The DNA here is from genome assembly GCF_964240875.1 of Ruminococcus sp. 5_1_39BFAA. Lineage (NCBI taxonomy): Bacteria > Bacillati > Bacillota > Clostridia > Eubacteriales > Oscillospiraceae > Ruminococcus > Ruminococcus sp. 5_1_39BFAA. Next base: position 12,636 of record NZ_CAXSVO010000004.1, read on the forward strand.
TCCAACAAAAGAGCCGCTTCCACAATGCACAGATTCCGCCTTCTCTCCCGCTGTTCCTCCAGACTTCTCCGTATGTACCTTTTGACAGCCGGGTGGATAATGGCATTTAACTTTTCCAGTTTTTCCGGCTGAACAAATACTACATCGGAAACCATCTTCCGGTCAATAGTTTTATCGTTTTTTATGATTTCTTTTCCAAATAACCGGATGACAGGCTCATAGCATTCTTCTCCCGGCTCCATAACAAGGTGGCCTACTTTATCAGCCTGAATGACAAATGCGCCGCACTCTTTTTCCAGAAAAGCGAGCACCGTACTTTTGCCGGCGCCCACTCCTCCTGTGATTCCAATCGTTCTCATTTTATTTTGCCTCATACCAATTGCTTCCCTGGTGCATATCCACCTCCAGCTCCACTGAAAGATGGGCAGCTCCCTTCATTTCTTCCTCAAGGATCTTTGAAACAACCGGTACTTCCTCTTTCCATGTTTCTATCAAAAGCTCATCGTGTACCTGCAGAACAAGGCGGGATTTCAGCCCTTCCTCCTTCAGTCTCCGATGCACACGGTTCATAGCGATCTTGATGATATCTGCCGCTGTTCCCTGGATGGGGGAATTCATGGCGACACGCTCCCCAAAGGAACGCTGCATGAAATTGCTGGACTTCAGCTCCGGAATAGGCCGTCTGCGCCCGAACATGGTGGACACATAACCATTCTCCTTACCCTGCGCTACCATTCCATCCAGAAATCCTTTGATCTTCGGATAGGTTTCAAAATATTTTTCTATATAATCAGCAGCTTCCTTTCTGGTAATGCTCAGATCCTGGCTCAGTCCAAAGGAGCTGATGCCATACACGATCCCAAAGTTTACAGCCTTTGCATTCCTTCTCTGAAGCGGCGTTACTTCCTCAAATGGAATATGGAAAACCTGGGACGCCGTAAGTCTGTGAATATCCTGTGCTTCCTTATATGCCTGGATCAGTTTTTCATCTCCCGACATATGTGCCAGAACCCTCAGCTCGATCTGGGAGTAATCCGCATCGAGAAAAACAAATCCCTCCTCCGGCACAAATACCTTGCGGATCAGTCTGCCAAGCTCCATCCTCACCGGAATATTCTGCAGGTTTGGCTCAGTACTGCTGATACGCCCTGTTGCCGTAATGGTTTGGTTAAAGGTGGAATGGATTCTGCCGTCCGGCTCGATCACATTTCCAAGACCGTCCGCATACGTGGATTTCAGCTTGGTAAGCTGTCTGTATTCCAGAATGTTGCTGACAATGGGCTGCTCAGGAGCAAGCTTTTCCAAAATATCAGCGGCTGTGGAATAGCCTGTTTTCGTCTTTTTCCCACCCGGAATACCCATTTTTTCAAATAAGATCACCCCAAGCTGCTTGGGCGAGTTGATATTGAACTCTTCCCCAGCCTGTTCATAAATAATCTTCTCCAGTTCCTGAATACGGACCATTAGCTTGTCGCCATAGATTTTCAGTTCCTCGCCTCTCACGGCAATTCCCCATTTTTCCATGGAATCCAGAGTAAATACAAGGGGCAGTTCAATATCCCTGTAAACCTCCCACATTCCTTCCTTTTTCAAAGCATCCGTCATCGGCAGCATAGTGGCGAGCGCTGCGTAAGCCTGGTAACAGGCAAGATTTTCAAGCCCCTCCATACTCTCCTCCCATGCTTTTTTCACGGACGCTTTTCCCAAAAGATCTTCCCTGGAAGGGAGAAGCTTTCCTCCCAGATATTCTTTTGCCAGATCATCAAATGTGTAAGATGATTTCAAAGGATTCAGAAGATAGGCCGCAACCTGGCTGTCAAATACCCTGTCACTGAATCCAAGCTCCACATGCTTCAACATGGATTTTATATCAAGAGAGCAGATCACAGCCGTTTCACCAAGCTTTTGGAGTTTACCACAGAGATACTCCCCAGTGATCAGTCCTTCAACAGGAATATAATAAACTTCTTCTTTTTCGGTGCTGCCCATGGAAATGCCCAGACCGTAGACATTTTCCTTATCTGCCATCAGCGCGATTCCCGCCGTTCCTTTTTCTGCCGCTTTTTCAAACAGAGCCTCACAGCCGGATAAATCCCGGCAGGTAAAAAACTCCATCGCCATGGACTCTTCTGCTACAGCACATGTATCGAACCGTCCCAGCAGATTTTTGAAATCCAGCCGCTTGCACAGCTCATATGCCTCCCGTGTATACAGATTTTCCAGCTTTGCCGCTTCGTAGGAGAATTCCACAGGACTGTCTGTATTGATAGTAGCCAGTGTCTTGCTGAGCTGTGCCATATCGTAATGCTCACGCAGGGATTCCTTCGCCTTGTTCGGCTTGATCTCCTCAAGATGCGCATAGGCATTCTCAATGGTTCCGAATTCTACGATCAGTTTCGTAGCCGTCTTCTCTCCCACCCCGGGAATGCCGGGAATATTGTCGGATGTATCTCCCATCAAAGCCTTCAGCTCAATGATCTGCGGCGGTGTCACCTGGTATCTGGAAAGGACATCCGCTGCATGGTAATCCTCCACCGTTGTTTTTCCTTTTACCGTTTTCGGCAGGCGGAGAAGCACCTTCTCAGTGGCAAGCTGCAGCAGATCACGATCCCCCGAAAGGATGGTCACATCCATGCCCCTTTCCTCACTTTTTCTGGCAAGGGTTCCAAGAAGGTCATCCGCTTCATAGCCTTCCAGGGTTACTATATTGACTCCCATTGCTCCCAGCATTTCTTTTATCAGAGGTACCTGCTCTCTCAGCTCCTCCGGCATTGCCTTTCTGGTACCTTTATATCCGTCATAAAGCTTGTGCCGGAAGGTTGGTGCATGAAGGTCGAATGCCACAGTCAGATACTCCGGCTTCTCCTCCTCAAGCACTTTAAAAAGCATATTCAGAAAGCCATATACAGCACCTGTATGCTTTCCCTCGGAATTCGTCAGGTCGGGCAGACCGTAAAAGGCTCTGTTCAGAATACTGTGCCCGTCTATCAGTAATATCTTTTCACTCATCTTTCTGCCTCCAAAAGCGTGCTTTTACACAATCTGTATGATCACATAAATCAAAAAGCCTCCAAGTCCTGCTATCAGACCGCAAAATCCCAGTCCTGTAACAGCCCTGCGGAATTTTCTTCTCAGGATATACCGTTTCGATCTCCGGATATCTTCCTCCAGAAGCTCACGGAAATCAAGGACTGAATCCTCGTTTTCTTCGTCTAACTGCTGCATTGCTCTATGGACGATAAAATAGGTTTCCAACTCATCATAACAGGAGGAACAGCTCTCCACATGATCCAAAAATTCCTCTTCCTCATCCAGTGAAAGAGTATGCTCAATATAACGGCTCACCATACCCTCTGCAGTCTGACAATTCATATGGTACCTCCTTTTCCCGCTGCACAGCAGCCGGATATTCTGCTATTTTCTCTACGGCTCATTATATCTGAATTCCCCTTAAAACACAAGAGAGGATACACAAACAAAAAGCACACCATATGGCGGTTTCTGCATTTCACGCTTATAAGCCTCCATATGATGTGCTGTTTCTTCTGTTTTATTCCTCTGCGTCGCCGCCTTCAGCAGATGTCTCCAGAGCAGGTGCCGGAGCGTTGAGAATCTTCATAAACTCCTCACCCGTGATCGTTTCATGCTCGAACAGATATTTCGCCAGCTCATGAAGCTTATCAATATTATCCTTCAAAATCTGATAAGCCTTCTCATGCTGCATGCGCACCAACTCAACCACTTTTTTATCAAGAAGTGTCTGCGTCTCAAAGGAACAGCTTAAGCTGGCATCTCCGCCAAGATACTGGTTGCTCATGCTTTCCATAGCCACCATATCAAAATCTTCGCTCATGCCGTATCTGGAGATCATGGCGCGGGCGATCTTGGTAGCCTGTTCAATATCATTGGATGCACCTGTTGTAATGCTGTGGAAGATCAGTTCCTCAGCAGCACGCCCGCCTGTAAAGGTAGCGATCTTATTCTCCAGTTCTTCCTTTGACATGAGGAAATGCTCCTGCTCATCCACCTGCATGGTATATCCCAATGCCCCTGATGTACGCGGAATAATGGTAATCTTATGGACAGGCGCAGAATCAGTCTGCTTTGCCGCCACAAGCGCATGACCGATCTCATGATAAGAAACGATCAGCTTCTCCTTATTGGAAAGCACCCGGTTCTTTTTCTGATAACCGGCTATTACCACCTCAATACTCTCCTCAAAGTCCGCCTGGGTAGCAAATCTTCTGCCATCCCGCACAGCCCGCAATGCAGCCTCGTTTACCACATTAGCCAGCTCAGCGCCGGAAGCGCCAGCCGCTGCCTTGGCAATCTCATCAAACCGGACAGAATCTGCAATTTTAATCTTCTTTGCATGGACCTTCAGGATTTCCTCTCTGCCCTTCAGATCAGGAAGCTCAACAGGAATACGTCTGTCAAAACGTCCCGGACGAAGAAGTGCCGGGTCCAGAGAATCCGGTCTGTTGGTGGCAGCCAGGATCACTACGCCTTTGGAGCCGTCAAAACCATCCATCTCTGTGAGAAGCTGGTTCAGGGTCTGCTCACGCTCGTCGTTGCCTCCTGTAAAGCTGCCATTGTCACGCTTCTTTCCAATGGTATCAATCTCATCAATAAACACGATACAAGGTGCTTTTTCATTTGCCTGCTGGAAAAGGTCACGGACCTTTGCTGCGCCCATACCAACAAACATCTCCACAAACTCCGAACCGGAAATAGAGAAGAATGGAACCTCTGCTTCGCCAGCTACTGCCTTTGCCAGCAAGGTCTTACCTGTACCAGGAGGTCCTACCAACAGGGCGCCCTTCGGCATAGATGCGCCGATTTCTGTATATTTTCCCGGGTTGTGCAGATAATCCACAATCTCTGTCAGCAGTTCTTTCGCCTCATCCTCGCCCGCTACATCAGTAAATTTGATTCCGGTGGAGGATTTTACATAAATCTTTGCATTGCTCTTTCCGAAAGACATCATTCCTCCGGGACCGCCGCCCATAGACCCCATCATCTTTTTGCTCAGCCATCTTCCAAGCAAAACAAATATCACGATCGGGATCACATATCCTGCGATCAGGCTAAATAAGATGGACTGCTTCTGCGGCTCCACTGCCTCCATGCTGGTTCCCGCCTGATACAGACGGTTAACCAGGTCCGGATCGTCCATCCTGACAGTTTTGCACAGCGTATCCATACCATTTTTTCTTACAATAAAATAAATGTAATCATCCTGGATTTCCGCCTTGGATACGTTGCCTCTCTCCACATTGCTCAGGAAGGTGCTGTAATCCGTTTTCTCCACAGCTCTTTCCTGCACGGCTGGAAGTAAAAACATATTGAGAAGCAGGATTATCACAACCGCAACCAGACCAAGAACATACAGCGGCTTTTTTTCCGGCTTCTTATCGTTAATGCTCATTCAAAATTCCTCCATATCTGATAATCAAAGTTCAAGTACGAACTTTTAAGATACTGTAGCATCTTTTGTCAGAAACATCAAGATTGCAGCCACAGATTTTATAAACATTTCACAATCTCAGTTGTGTTCTCAACGCTGGCTGCAGCGCGGGGTTTTATTTACCATATATATCCCAAGGCAGACCAATATCAGGGAAAGCAGTCCTTTTGCCGTAAACGCCTGATTCTGTTCCCCCAGAAGCAGTGCGCTGAGGATCACTCCAAAGACAGGATTCATAAATCCGTAGACCGCAACCTTTCCCACCGGATTGTATTTCAGCAGGATTCCCCATAAAGAGTAGGCAACCGCGGAAATCATTGCCATGTAGACAAGCAGCGCTGCCGAAGCAGGCGTAAACCCGCTGAGGTGTCCTCCCATTCCAAGCCCCACTGCCGCCATGATCAAGCCGCCTGCCACAAACTGATATCCGCTCAGGGTGACCGGATTTTCCTTTTGTGAGAACTTTTTGATCAACACGGATGAAAAGGCATAAGAGACTGTGGACAGCACGATAAATCCCTCTCCCAGCAGACTCATACCGCCCTCCATACCGGAACCGTTCAGGTTAATGAGAACCACCCCCGCAAAGCCGATCATGCAGCCAATTATTTTTTCTTTTCCCAGCTTTTCGTAGTGAAAAATAAGACTGGAAACGAGAATGGCGATAAATACGTTTACTGCCTCGATAATAGAGGATTTCACCCCTGTTGTGTGGGCAAGTCCCACATAAAAGAACAGGTACTGGATCACAGTCTGAAGCATACAAAGTGCAAGAACCATATGCCAGGAGCCCTTTTGCGGTACAAGAGCCTTTTTCCCCAGGATACTTCCAATGATAATTGTCAGTATTCCCGCCAAAGTAAATCTGGCGCCCGCAAATAGTATCTGCGAAGCCGTATCGTTTGATGCAATCTGAAACATTTTGTAGCCGATTTTAATGCAGGGAAATGCACTTCCCCACAACAGACAGCAGATCAGCGCCAACAGGCACACCATGCTGTTTTTTGTCAGTAATTCGTTTGTCTTTTTCATTTTTCTCTTTCCTATCTACCAATTTTATCCTTAAAATACCAGAACGCACTTATTATAATAATTTTGGTCGCAATAGTAAAGAGAAAACAGCGGACCGCAGCATGGTCTTGTCACATTGCAAGAAGCTTATCCCAGTCGATTTCCGCAGCCAGGGATGCTGCACATACATCTGCACCCAGTGTATTATAATAGGGACCCACTCCCAGAGATTTCATGCCTCCTGCCTTTGCAGCCTGAATGCCTGCCGCAGAATCTTCTACAACGAGACATTCTCCCGCCGGAGTACCCAGCTTTTTCGCCGCGATCAAGAACACCTCCGGGTCTGGCTTTGATTTCATGGTGTCAAGTCCACAGCTCACCTTATCTATGTAGGGAAGCATCCCTGTCTTTTCCAGGATGACCGGTGTGTTTTTGCTGGCAGAGCCGATTCCCACCAGGATTCCCCTTTCACGCAGAAGCTTCAGAGTGTTTGCTGCGCCGGGAAGCGCTGCGCGCTCGTCAAGATCTTTCAGCATCTCTTTATAATAGTTGTTCTTTTTCTCTGCAAGAGCCGCCTTCTCCTCATTCGTATACTGCCTGTCTCCCTTTGCAAGTACCACTTCCAGGGATGCCATGCGGCTGACACCTCTTTGCTTTTCATTGTCCTCTCTGTTAAACCCGGTAATCCCAAGCTCAGCAGCCAGCTTTTTCCACGCCTGGTAGTGCAGCTCGTCTGTAGATACCAGCACACCATCCAGGTCAAAAATCACACTTTTTATCATAAACTCCTCCTATGCCTCTCTTGTCTGCGGTAGTACAGAAAATACTTGTATTCCCGCTAAATTCCCGAAATATATCATTGTAAAATAATACCGAAGATGATAAAATTTAATATACTATAAATGCAATCCTGCAGGAAAGGAAAAGGCATGGTAACGATCAAAGATATAGCCCAGGCTACAGGCGTAAGCTGCACCACGGTATCGAACGTCATTCATGGCCGCGAAAAAAGGGTATCCGCAGAGACAGTCAACCGAATCAGAGAAGCCATACAGACATTAGGGTATGTTCCCAATATGTCCGCCCGCTCACTGGTATCCAACTCCTCCAAAGTAATCGGCTTCATTAATCATGTCATTGTCAGACCTGATACCCATTTCATGGAAGACCCTTTCCATTCTTCCATTATCAGTTCCATCGAGTATAATCTCCGTGAAAGCGGTTACTATTTAATGCTCCGCACAGTCAAAACACCTGAAGACCTTATGGCCTTTCTGCAGAACTGGAGCATTGACGGCCTGTTCATCACAGGTATTTTCAAGGACAGCTTTTACGATGCACTGTCAACCCTGTCCATCCCTATTGTGCTGATCGACTCCTATGTCCGCCAGCCCAACGTATGCAACATCGGTCTGGAGGATTTTAAGGGAAGCTACAACGCAACGCGCTACCTGATCGACCACGGACACCGCAGGATCGCATTTGCATCGCCCAACATCAAAGACGGTGGCGTGCTCCAGGAGCGTTTCCTGGGATATAAGGCTGCCCTTAATGACGCTTCCATTCCCTTTGACCAAAATCTCATCATAGAGCACGAGATGGATCTTGAATCCTGTAGTCTCTCCGGGGACCGTCTCTTCCAGATGCCGGACGTCACCGGGCTGATTGTTACCGCCGACTATATGGCAGCCGGAATCATCGCCGTGCTGAGAGAAAGAGGTATCCGTGTGCCAGAGGATATATCCGTAATCGGATTCGATGATATCAGTATTTCCCAGTTGACAAGCCCGCCTCTTACCACCATCCACCAGGATATGTACACCAAGAGCCGTCTTGCCGTGGAAACTATGCTGAAGCTTCTCGAGGGAACACCTGTCACACAAACGGAAATCACTCTCCCCACCAGACTGGTAGAGAGAGCAAGCGTCCGTACGATCTCTTAATCACAAAGAGTAATCTCTGACTCCTCAGGGGTAATCTCCACCTGATAGAGTTTATTTTGATATTTCACGAAAAACCTCAGTTTTTTCCAGTCCTCTGGAAGGCTGGGGTTAATTTTTATTTCGCCTTTCTCACAGCTCAGTCCGGCAAAACCGTTTACCACTGTCATATAGGCTCCCCCAGCCGCAGCCGGGTGGGTGCCGCCAATATAGACAAGTCCTGCCCACTCTTTTCCCCCGCCCACAAGATCAGCCTTTGCGGACTTCATAAAGAGGGGATATGCCTTATCACTCATTTTACATTTACAAGCCAGAATTGCATACATACATGCACTGAGAGATGAGCCGTGCTCTGTCCTTGGTTCATAGAAATTCCAGTTTTTAAGCAGCGTCTCCTGGTCAAATTCACCGCTGAAAAGATTCAGCCAGGTCACAACATCTGCCTGTTTGATCACCTGCGTGTGGCTTGCGATCCCATAAGCGCCTCCCCAGTATTCCTTGTCATTGAGCTTTCTGCTGCGCACCGTTTCGATGGAGACATCCTCAAGCTGGAAATAACCGTCAAACTGTGGTATCACGCCATCCTCATTCTTCTCCGGAATATAGAGATGCTGAGACGCATCCTGGAATCTGGAAATGAGTGAATCTACGTCATACTCCTCCTTCAGATATTTCTGTGTTTCCAAAACCTCCACTGCCGTATCAAAAACAAGCTTTGCCATGCGGTTTGTATATCCATTGTTGTTGACCCTCTCATGGTATTCATCCGGCCCGATCACATCGTGGATTTCGTATTTGTCGCCGGAAACTTTTTTCAGAAGCAGGCTGTAGTAAAACTTTGCACACTCTACCACCGTCTTTGCTCCACCCTCTGCGAGAAGGCTGGTATCTCCTGTACGATCCATATACCGTCTGATCCCGTAAACAACTGCTGATGAGATATGTACCTGCTTATCCCGGAAGAAGGTACGCATGGGCCTTCCTGTAAACACGTCTGTCACATTGTAATCCGTGCAGGCATCATATCCACCCTCCTGACTCTCCCAGGCATAGAAAGCGCCGTCATATCCGTACTCTTTTGCTTTCTTCAGCGCGCCCGGAAGTGTCTCCACCCGGTATTTTAGCAGCGTTTTTGCAACGGAAGGCTCCGTATTCATGAAAAAGTCCAGCATAAACATTTCCGTATCCCAGAACACAGCCCCTTTGTATGTCTGTCCTGAAAGTCCCCTGGCTGCAATGGACAAATGATCCGTATGCCGGGGTGCAATACAGTGCAGATGATACAGGGAATAGTTCACTGCCCGCATAGCCTCCTGGTCGCCTTCAATATAGATCTCGGATGTTTTCCATTTCTCTTCCCATTTAGCAATATGCTCCTCTTTTGCCTTCTGGTATCCCCCTGTCTCAAAGGTGTCCAGCACCTTTTCAGCCATTGACTCATAATCCTCGGTATCCTTGCTTGTATAAACGGCAGAACCTTTTGTAACGCTGAAAACCGTTCCCTTTTCTGTGATAAAGGAAAACCTCTGGCAGATTTTTTTATTTTTCTCTGTCACATGGTGTTCTGCAGCAAACTCCGGTCTGCTCACTGACGCCACACATACCTTGTCCTTGTTTTCGTGCGTTACGGCAACGGTACGGATACGGCTCTGGCTCTGTGAAAAATGCAGTTCGTCATAGTGAGGACCATAAATATCCCACACATCACCATCAATTCCTGTCACCAGCTCCACGTCAGCATGGAAATCCGCTTCCACCCAAAACCTCATGGCAAAAAGGTGCACCTGAGACAAACTGGCAAACCGTTCTGTCCTCAATGTGATCTTTCCTCTCAATGTTTTCCATGTGGTCTCCCGAGAAAAAATCCCATGACGGAAATCAAGCCCCATAGTATGGGATTCTGCCGGTTTCTCCGGAAGCCTGTATGCTTCGCCATCCACGATCAGAAATGCGTAGAACGGGTTGGGTGCATTCAGGGGCTCCCTCCAGCCATCCCCCACCCGGTCATAAATACCAGCCAGATTTACAGCCGGAAGGTACTCCTTTTCAAACTCCTCAAGGGTTCCTCTTACTCCGGCATAACCGTTTCCCATCAGAAACTTGTTGCCATTTGATACAATTTTGTCTTCCTGAAAACATGTTTCTTCAATCAGCCATTCCATACATGTATCACCTCCAGTTTTTAGGTATCTCTACTTGCACACCCTCTTTTCCAAGCGTAATGGTTTCCCCATACAAAAGAACCTGTATCTCCGACTCCTCCAACGTATGGATAGCAACTTTGTTCTGGTTTACCTCCACAAGAATCACCGCATCCTGGTACCGGATACGGAACGAATAACCCTCCCATTGTTTTGGTATGGTGGGGCTGAACGCCAGCATATCCCCATCAGAGCGCATCCCACCGAAGCCATAAACAATATTCATCCACGCAGCTGCGATGGAGGTCGTATGCAGTCCATCCCCGCTGTTTCTGTTATAATTATCCAGATCCATCCTCGTAGCAAAGCCAAAAAAGCCATATGCTTCGCCCTTCTTCTTTAGCTGGGATGCCAAAATGGAATGAACCGATGGAGACAGAGAGCTTTCATGGATACACCGCGGCTCATAGTAATCATAGTTTGCCCGAAGCTGTTCTTCTGTAAAGCTGGAATTAAACAAAAGCTGGAACATCAGTACATCCGGCTGCTTGATCATATCATTTCTGTAAATCCTGTCGTAGGACCAATGATCGTACAGCGGAAAATCCTCCACCGGTATGGCGTCCACATCCACATGTGGAAGCTGGTAATATCCCTCATGCTGCTCGTAAAGCATTGTCTTTTCATCATATGGAATATACATAAGCCTTTCCATTTTTGCCCAGGTGCTGCGTTCTTCCTCCTTAAGCTTCAACTTTGAGGCAAGGGCTTGGTAAGCCTCCGGCTGTTCCTGCTCCATCTTTTTCAGCATGCTTTCCGTATAGTGGAAAGTAAACTTTGCCATCAGATTGGTATAGCAGTTGTTGTTTACCATCATCTGGAACTCATCCGGCCCCATTACACAATAATAGCCGTAACGTGTTCCATCTGCATTGTATGCCCCTCTTGTGGCAAGCATCCGGCTTACCTCAATGAGCATCTCCATACCATACTCATACACAAAGGAAATGTCCTTTGTTATTTTTTCATACATCCAGATTCCATAAGCCACTGCGGTAGAGGCCTGAAGCTGTAAACTTGCATGCTGCCACAGATTGCAGCACTCCTTACCGCTTATGGTGGCAATGGGATAAAAAGCTCCGTCACAGTCCAGATCACGTGCCCGTTTCTTTGCCTCCTCCAATGTCTCATAGCGGAACATCAGAAGATTTTTTGCTGCCTCCAGGTCATTGAAAATGTAAAATGGAAGGCAGTAGGTCTCCGTATCCCAAAAAGCATTTCCGTTATATGCCTCTCCTGTCAGGCCCTTGGCACCGATATTGCCGCCCTTTACCTCTTTATGGTAGGTCTGGTACATCTGGAAGATACAGAAACGGATTCCCTGCTGGTTATCTTCATCACCCTGGATCACAATATCAGACTGCTCCCAGGCCTTTTCCCACCATTTGCTGTTCTCCTCTTTCAACGTATCATATTTAATCGTAGAAAGTTCTTTTTTTCCGCAGGCCTTTTTTTCGGCAAAAGCTTTTTCAGCTTCCTCTCCCTGCTCTTTTCTTATGATATTCCTGGCGATCCTGATAAGAGACTTTTCCTCTCCCTCTGCCAGCTCAAAGTTGAAGACCAGAGAAACCTTTTTCTCCTCTTCCGCCCCGTATTCCCAACTATGGTAATCTCCTTCAAACACGCATCCCGAATAAATGCTCTGATCTGTCTCAACCGTTGTACCCTGGATAGCCAGGAAATCCTGCTCCTGGATCCTGTCGCTGCAGTTCCAGTAATTTTTGCCGCTGGACTGATGGATTATCGAGAAATCCATGCCCGCAAGAACCTTCAGCTTAACATCACTTTTCAGGGATTTCATGGTAATTTTCTGTGCACCCATGTCTGTCTTTTCCATGGAAAGAAAACGCTCAAAGCTAAGAGCAATTTCTTTTCCAGAACGGGTAACCCAGATAAAAGATCGTGTCAGAACACCGTTCTTTAAATCCAGCACACGCTGAAAATCACGGTATGTACGTGTTGCCAGATCAAGCCTTTCGCCATCTGCCTCGATTCTGACAAATAACCAATCCACAGCATTTACCATGAACTCGGTCACATCGGTTACCCCTTTATAGTGGGGACCGTCCTGTCTGTTTCTTTCATAAATTCCGTTAAAATAATTACCTACCAGCTTTTCACCGGAATAACCTTCTTCAAAGCAGCCTCTGCTTCCCATATACCCGTTGGCAAGAGAAAAGACGGATTCCGCAACTCTGGCGTATTCCGGCTGAAAGCCGTTTTCCACGATTCGAAAGGAATCTCCCTCAAAATATTTGTCCGCACATTTTGCCATAATTTACCCCTTCACTGCACCAGCCGCAGCACTGTCTGTAATCTGCCTCTGGAAAATAGCAAAGATAATCGTAGGCGGGATAATAGAGAAGAGCACTGCCCTTAACACACTGACTGCATCCGTCGGCGTATCCTTGAATGTAAACAGTTTCACCATTACCGTCTCTTTTCCGGAGCCGTTCAATACCAGGTACGGCAGCAAGAAATCAGACCATGCTGCTGTCACAGCAAAAATTGCTACTACCATAATGACCGATTTTGACATAGGCAGCATGATCTTTGTAAATACCTGCAGCGGACCACAGCCATCCAGCTTCGCTGCTTCCAGCAGATCTTTTGGTATCCCTTCAAAGAATTCCTTGAACAAGACCACCCAGAAAGCATTCGCCCCGTACATCAGCCACAGCGGCAGAAAGCTCTGGTTTAATCCCAACAGGTTAATATTTCGGAACAGGGATACCATACTGGTAGTCGCCGGAATCATCAGGCTCCACATAACAAGACCATAGGCAATCTTATAGCCCTTCGGTCTCAGCACGGCAAAACCATATGCCAGAAGTCCATTGAAGATTACCGCGCAGACGGTACAGCCTGCAACGAGAATCGCAGAGTTTCTGTAGTATTTTGCAAACTTCAGAAGTTCCCAGGTTTTTTTCAATTTTTCAATATCAAAGGATGTTGGAAAGATCGTTGCATTCCTGTTAAATTCCTTAATATCCTTAAATCCGGCCAGGAGTACCCAGATAGCCGGGAAAACACATACCAAAACAATGATAAAGCAAAGCACAATGACCAGTGTATACATGACGCGCACCCTTGGGGAACGCATGTCATAATCACGGATCGCGCCGTCTTTTTTGCTTTTCATTTTATTCTTCCATGCCATAGCTTATCCCCTCCTTTACGCATAATCATCTTTCTTTGCAGTTGCTTTCATATAAATACCGCTCAAAATAACAAGAATAACGCAAACCATTACAGACAGCGCAGCCGCAGCCGGGAAGTCAAAGTCTCGGAAACCGTAACGGTACATCAGCATCAGCAAGGAAATACTTGCGTTATTCGGACCGCCGTTTTTCAGTACCATTGGCTCGTACAGGATCTGGAATACAGAGATAAACTGCATGATCAGAAGGGTACTTGCCAGAGGCTTGATGGACGGAATGGTAATGTGCCAGATCCTTTTCCAGATTCCAGCTCCGTCAATGGTCGCTGCTTCATATAGATCCGGGCTGATATCACTGATCTTCGCCATGTAGATCAATGCTGTAGACCCGGCTGCTTTCCACGTCATTGTTACGATGATCAGAGGTATGGTCAGCTTCGGATTGTTGAGCCATACCTGGGGAGAAATACCGATCTTTGACAGAAAGATATTCAGCACGCCGTTTTTACCGGGCATAAAGAAATAGCTCCAGATCCAGATAGTTGCCAGTCCGGGAATAATATTGGGAAAATAAATTCCCACACGGAATAGTCCGCGGAAATGTACGGTTTCAGAAATCAGAATTCCCAGAAAGATTGGGATCAGATATCCAATCACCAATGACCAAAAGGTGTATTTAAATGTATTGACAAACGCATCCATAAAATCAGGACTTCTCAGCACCTTGATGTAGTTTGAAAGCCCTACAAATTCTATCAGTTCAAATCTCTTGGCAGAGTACAGCGACAACCGGATATTTTCCAATAATGGTTCCCACACAAAGAAAGCAAACAGGATTAAAGAAGGCAGCATAATCAGCCAGCCCATCATATCGCTGCGTTTAAATTTTCTTTTTGTTTTCATTGCCAGGCGCCTCCTTTTCTATTATTTTGAAATGGTCTGGGATTCCAAGAACCCCAGACCATTGCATTTCACCTTTTAAAGAATCCGTTTTTTAATTAGTTTGCTTTGAACTTGTCATCCAGAATCTGCTGATAGTTCTCGTTTGCAGTAGCCATCAGAGCTGCAGTATCAGCGTCCTCATTAACAAGAACTTCCTGTAAAACCTTAGTGATCTCAGCATACATATCCTGGGTAAGTCCCGGTTCCTCAGTACGAAGAGCTTCAGTATCTACCAGATCGAAGTAATCCTAGAAGAGAGCCATGTCTACGTTGCTGTGTTCATCGATCACTTTCTGTTCAGCATCCAGAATCTCCTGATCTGTCCAGCATGGGAAACGAGGGATAACCGGTGTTCCAACTTCTTCTTTCTGGGAGTAATCTGCTTCCCAGCCTGCAATTGCATCTTCAGAAGCGGATGGAGCTTTTCCGAATACTTCCAGGTAATCCAGTGCTGCGTTGATTTCTTCTGGTGTAGCATCTTTAGAGAACATGTAAGGAGTACCGCCCTGAAGCAGATACTGTCCTCCAGGACCTGCAGGGATCGGAACCAACGCAACCTTGTCAACAGGCAGACCATTTACTTCTGTCGGCTGGTTGATGGCATCGTTCGCTGCGATATACATAGCTGCTCCGCCTGTTCCAAGCTGTGTAAAGCCTGTGCCCCAGTCTTCACTGGTGGGGTCTGCTGTCAATACGTCGTAGTCCCATTTCAGGGATTTGACATAATCCATAGCTGCGATAGCTTCTTCGGAATCAAGATGTGCAGTATAGGTGCCGTCTTCGTTTTCATCTACCAGTTTTGCACCGAATGCCCAAGCGATGTTGGACCAGTGCCAGCCGCCTGCGTTGTCTTTTGCAAGAAGGCAAAGACCTGCGGAACCAGTTGTGTCTTTAATCGTCTTTGCTGTTTCAGCAAGCTCATCCCATGTCTTCGGATACTGGATAGTTCCGTCATCATTTACAAGGCCTGCCTCTTCAAATACTTCTACGTTGCACATTAAACCAAGTGCATAAGCATCTCGCGGGATACCGTATACTCTTCCGTTTTCATCGGAGAACTGCTCACGGATAATCGGGTTCATCTTATCCAACCAGCCTCTTTCTTCCAGCTCATCTGTGATGTCTGCAACAGCGCCTTCTCTGATCAGCTTCTGTGTCTCTGTAAACCAAGACTCAAAGATTGTCGGGCAGTTGCCAGCCTCTACCATAGGCATGAAAGTCTCGGTTGCATATTTATAATATGCAGGAACAAATTCCACATTCGGGTCAATTTCCTTCATTCTCTCAACAAAACCCTCGTGCATCTCAATCTGATCTTCCAAAGTATCCTCCGGCCAGATACCCAGTGTAACTGTGATTTTCTCGCCATCAGCATCATCGCTTGCTGCCACGCTGGTTACGCTGCCAGCGAACATTGCCATAGCCATGGACATACACAGAACCGCACTAACAAGCTTTTTTTTCATATTACTTAATCCTCCTTTTATGTTATTAGTTTTTGTAAGTTTTACGTTAAACTTATTATAGCATGCGCGCTTTCATGCGTCAACTTAAACATATGCACTAATACGCACAAATTTTTCTTTCTTTTTTTGTGTATTTTTATTTATTTGTTTTTAATACCAACATAGGGATATGCATTACTTGGACATTTCTAATTTAAGGTTCCTCCAAACGGAGGACTTTCCTTTAACAAAATAAAAAACTACCTCCGTGCAATTGCACATCAGTAGTTTCTCTCACAAGCTCAATGTTAAATTGTAAAGGTACTTGTACTACTTCTGTTCATCCGTATTCATTGCGCTCCATATAGTACGTTTGTAATCATCAAAATTCTTTAGTAATTTACATATACACTATTAATTATTCCAACACCTCAAAAGGATTGTCTTTAGCCAATTCTTCATCTTCACAATTCATACGCTCGGCAACTGTTAATAAACGCCCATATTCCTCGCCTTGAGCAGGATCATTTGGATCAAATTGTACATCTGTCGGATAGATTGCCACAAATTTCTTTTCGCTGCTTACCCCTGCAACAGACCAGGCTGGAAACTCAGCATATTCATTATCTCCCCAGTCATAAGCTTTAATCGTAACAACATGTCCGCCGAAATCATCCTCTTTCGCTGGCGTATAGAAAATGCTGATGGTCTCATTATCTACAACCTCATAGTCCCAGGCAATATCTCCCGGAAGATACATACTAAAATAATCCGTTTCAAGATAAGATGCTCCCTGACTTGCACGTGTCTGGATCCCATTTGCTATATTGTAAGCTTCCACCAGATAATTTTTATTTACATAACCTTCTTTTCCCGAATCGGAATAACCATAAACATACGTAGAATCATAGTCACTCATGACATAAAAGGTATCTCCCGTATATAATGATTCCAACTCATTTTTTGAATCATAAGACGGCGCCGAACGCAAAGCAAGATACCCTTTTTCTACTTTTACCGTGTAGGCATCCGCAGCTTTTGTTTCCGCCTTAGCCGGAAAAATTGATACAAGCCAACTAAAAGTTGCCGTAAACAGCAGCAAACATTTTCTAATCTTCTTTTTCATAGGGCAATTCACTCCTTTTCTTTTTATTGTATCATACTCCTGCAGGCAACATGTTCTGTCTTGTATCCCCCTAATACCTTTAATCTATATCCTCAAAAATTTCCTTTAAGACAATAGAAACTGTTGGCATGGCCCTCAAAGTCAGAACTGTCTCTGCATTATAATTTTCGTCCTGTTCATCATCCACAAGAATATAAGAACCTACAAGATCATAACTCTTCCCTTCCAAATAGTATACCTCAACAGAGCGTTCTTTGGGGGATATAATCCAATACTCATCAATTCCTAATTCCGCATACCTTTCTTTCTTGACGGTTTTATCTTTTAATGAAGTCGCCGGACTTAACGTTTCCGCAACAAATCTGGGGACACCTCTGTATTTATCCTTTTTAATTTGATTCCTGTCACAGATCAACATAATATCTGGTATTACATATTCATCATCAGACAAATATAAATCCAAATTTTCTACAGAAACAGCACATACACTACTTTTTAATTGTTTGCGAAGAATATGATAGATATTTCCGTTTATCTGACTGTGCATAAATCCGCCAGAAGGAGACATATTGTAAATGACTCCTTTAATTATTTCTGTCCTTCTATAATCGTCCTGCAATACCGGCATAATCATTCCCCTCTCATCCTATTACTTTCCACGATTTTAATGTGATTTATAATATCTCCCATTATCCAACAAATTCTTTTTCAAAATTGTTTGTGCCAATATGATTATATCATCCCTCCCCAATTTAAACAATCTTAATAGAAAAAATTACAGGGACAGAGTTGCTCCATCCCCGCTAAATCAGCTCTCCCTTCTTACGTTTTGAATGCTTACCATTTTGCTTACCATCAAGTTCAGGACAACAAAAAACCCTGTAAATCAACACTTTACAGGGTTTAATAAATGCCGGCAGTGGGACTTGAACCCACACGTAGTTGCCTACAACAGATTTTGAGTCTGCCTCGTCTGCCATTCCGACATGCCGGCGTTTGAACCGAAAAATATATTACCATAAAAATCCTCGCTTTGCAAGAGGTTTTCTTATTTTTTCGGCTCAGTTATTTATTTTATCTTTATTTTATCTCATCCTCCAGAAGCTTCTCATAAATAGGGAAGCAGTCAAAGGTTGAGAAATAGTCTCTTGGGGTTTCCGCGCGGCGGATCAGGTCAAAGCTTCCGTCTTCATGCAGAAGGATCTCCGCTGATTTCAGCTTGCCGTTATAATTGTAGCCCATGGCAAAGCCGTGAGCGCCGGTATCGTGAATCACAAGAAGATCTCCCATATCTACCTTTGGAAGATAACGGTCAATAGCAAATTTGTCGTTGTTTTCACATAAGGAACCTGTCACATCATACAGATGGTCACACACCTGGTCCTCTTTGCCCATCACTGTAATATGGTGATAAGCGCCGTACATAGCCGGGCGCATAAGGTTTACTGCACAGGCATCCACGCCTATGTATTCCTTATGGGTGTGTTTTTCGTGAATCGCCTTTGTTACAAGACAGCCGTATGGTCCCATCATGAAACGTCCCAGCTCCGTGTAAATGGCAACATCTCCCATTCCCTCCGGAACAAGAACTTCCTCGTACACCTGACGTACGCCCTCTCCGATGGCACGGATATCATTGGGCGTCTGCTCAGGACGGTAAGGAATTCCCACTCCGCCAGAAAGATTGATAAACTTAATATGCGCGCCAGTCTCCTTATGAAGCTTCACAGCAAGCTCAAACATTACCTTTGCAAGCATCGGATAATACTCGTTAGTCACAGTATTGCTGGCAAGAAATGCGTGGATACCGAATTCCTTAGCCCCCTTGCCTTTCAGGATACGGAAGGCGTCAAAAATCTGCTCCGTTGTCATACCGTATTTGGCATCCCCCGGATTGTCCATAATGTCATTGCTGATTTTAAAGACACCGCCCGGATTATAGCGGCAGCTTATGGTTTCCGGGATTTTCCCTACTGCCCTCTCTACGCTCTCGATATGAGTGATATCATCCAGATTGATGATTCCCCCTATATCATAACAGTATTTGAACTCACTCTCAGGTGTATCATTGGAGGAAAACATAATGTCCCCCTCTTTGCAGCCAATGGCTTTGGAAAGCATCAGTTCCGTCATGGAAGAACAGTCGCAGCCGCAGCCATACTCCTGAAGGATCTGGATCAGATAGGGGTTTGGCGTAGCCTTTACTGCAAAAAATTCCTTAAACCCTTTATTCCACGCAAAAGCCTCTTTTAAAGCCTTTGCATTCTCACGAATTCCTTTTTCATCGTAAAGATGGAAAGGCGTGGGATATTTCGCTGTGATCTCCTGCAGCTTTTCCAAAGTAACAAATGGTTTTTTCTTCATAATAGTTTCTCCTCGCAGCTTATTCCTCAATAATGTGGAAAACGTTGATTTACCACCTTATTTGACATGTTGATGCGTAAACAGGTGATCCTGGCAATACTCATAGTTTCCGTTACATTTTGAACAAAAACGGAAGTCCAGATTTGGATCATCCAGTTCCGTACGTCCGCAGATCGCACATTTGTGCTTTGTGATCGTGCCTGAAGCATTTTTTACACGGCCCTGCGGCTCCATTGCTTTTCTGAATTCCTGCTTTCTGCGGATTTCCTTTGGATTATAACGGCTCATGTCCCTTGTGCCGAAAAAGAAAATAACAAAATTCAGAAGGGACGCCACGATCGGCACCACCATAAACCAGTAACCCATTCTGAGGTAGCTGACCACATCATATAAGATCAGCACACCGTAAAAAATAGCCATCCAGCTCATCTTAATGGGAATCACAAACATTAAAAGTACCTTCATATCCGGGTATGACACCGCATATGCAAGGAAAATAGACATACTGATGTAGTAGGTCGTATAAATGCTTCCGCCCAGGACATAAACCATTCCATTTATGGTCACAAAACCTCCCGTGATCAGATGGACGATGAGCGCCGCGATCACGGTAAAAAGAACTCCAGAAAAAATGTACAGCGTATACCGGAATGTTCCCCAGGTCCGCTCCAGTGAAGTTCCGATGGGATAATAAAAGAAAAAGATCGCAATAATAAAAAAGAACAGGCTTCCGCTGGACGGCGGATTCAACACCCAGGTAACAAGTCTCCATATCTGTCCCTTAAAAACCATGGTCATATCCAGGCTCAGCATGGACATAATACTGGGATTAAACATTTTCAGCAAATATCCGATCACATAGCAGGCGCAAATATACATGGTTAAATTTGGAATTCCATGTCTTCCATATTTTCTCTCTAACTTATCAATAAACCGCATCAAATCCTCTTTTCTTTATAATTTTTAAATTAAAACATTTTCTTTTTTGACAAGATCACAGCCGCTACAATGCTGACAGCCACTGATACCAGAATGATGATCAGAAAGCCCCACTGCGTTGACGAAAAGGGCATACCCGACGGATTCAGGTTCATACCATAGGCGCTGAATATAATAGTGGGAATACTCATAACAATGGTGATAACCGACAGTACCTTCATAACCACGTTCAGGTTATTGGAAATAACGGACGCAAAGGTTCCCATCATGCTGCTCAAAATACCACTGTAAATATTCGCCATCTCGATCGCCTGCTTATTCTCAATGATAACATCCTCCAGAAGTTCCGTATCTTCCGGATACTGTTTAATGCTCTCCACCTTCAGCAGCTTTTCCAGCACCACCTCGTTTGAACGCAAGGATGTAGTAAAATAGACCAGAGACTTTTCCAGCTCCAAAAGCTCCATCAGCTCCTGGTTTCTGGTTGACATATGCAGCTTTTCCTCCACCTGTTCGCTCTTTTTATCTATAATACGCAGATAACGCAGATACATACTGGCATTCCGGTACAAAATCTGCAGAATAAATCTGGTCTTCATATAGGTAAAAAAGTTACGCACCCGGCCTTCCATAAAACGTGTCAGAACCTGGGTGTCCTCCAGACAGATGGTAAAAATGATCTTATTTGTCACAATGATGCCAAGTGGAATGGTTCCGTACCAGTCCTTATCGTTACGCTCCTCAATCATAGGAACATCTACAAGGATCATGGTGTAATTATCCTCCACCTCAATACGGGAACGCTCTTCCTCATCCAGAGGGGCTCGCAAATCGTCTACCTCTATATCAAACTGCTCAGAAATTTCGAATATTTCCGTTGCCGTCGGATTTGTCAAGGCAATCCAGCAATCATCCTGGGGCTCCTGAATCTGATGAATAGAGCCGTCCATTGTCTTAAAAATCCTTACCACGATTTCCACTTCCCTTCCGGTGCATCGTACCCGACACACTCATTATATTTCGAAAAAAATACAGTTTACATTATAGTTTCTACACGAAATTTTGTCAATTCTAATGGTTTCGGTTTACAAACTTTTTATACTTCGATATAATATTTTCAGATAGTAACAGTAATCTGCATCATACATGCAGCCTTTGACCATAGAACAAAGAAAGGATATACATCATATGAGCCAGTCATCTTTTGGAAAAAAATTTGTTGTCACCACCTGGGGCGAATCCCACGGAAAGGCACTGGGTGTTGTAGTAGACGGCTGTCCTGCCGGTCTGCCTCTCACAGAAGCAGATATCCAGATTTTTCTGGACCGCAGAAGGCCGGGACAGAACCGTTACACCACTTCCCGTAAGGAAGGTGATGAAGTGGAGATTCTATCCGGTGTCTTTGAAGGCAAAACGACAGGCGCCCCTATTTCCATGATCGTCTATAATAAGGATCAGCGTTCCCGTGATTATGGAAATATTGCCTATACCTACCGTCCAGGCCATGCTGATTTCGGTTTTGACCAGAAATACGGCTTCCGGGATTACAGAGGAGGCGGACGTTCCTCCGGTCGTGAAACTATCGGACGAGTTGCCGCAGGAGCCATTGCCCAGA
Source organism: Ruminococcus sp. 5_1_39BFAA (assembly GCF_964240875.1). Taxonomy (NCBI): domain Bacteria; kingdom Bacillati; phylum Bacillota; class Clostridia; order Eubacteriales; family Oscillospiraceae; genus Ruminococcus; species Ruminococcus sp. 5_1_39BFAA. The sequence continues at coordinate 34,846 of NZ_CAXSVO010000004.1, forward strand.
AAATCCTTGGACAGCTTGGCATCACCTTCTGCGCCTATGCAAAATCCATCGGTCCGGTGGAGATCCAGACCTTCCATCCTGAAGTGATCAAAGAAAACTCTTTTTATATGCCGAATATGGTAGCGGCAGAAAAAGCCAGCCATTATCTGGAGCAGTGTATGAAGGATATGGACAGTTCGGGCGGTGTGATCGAATGCCGCATAAACGGTGTACCTGCCGGACTGGGCGATCCTGTTTTCGGAAAGCTTGACGCCATGTTTGCCCAGGCCCTGATGTCCATTGGAGCAGTCAAGGCAGTGGAGGTCGGAGACGGTGTAAAAGTCTCTAAGCTTAATGGTTCTACGGATAACGACGGTTTTCATATCGAAAATGGAGTCATTTCCAAGCTCTCCAACCATGCAGGAGGTATTCTGGGCGGCATCAGCGACGGCGGCGAGATCATTCTCCGCGCCCATATAAAGCCGACCGCTTCCATTGCGCAGGCACAGCAGACCATCACAAAGGATGGAGAAAACGTTACCATTAACATCAAAGGCAGACATGACCCTGTTATTGTTCCCAGAGCTGTAGTGGTAGTGGAATCCATGGCTGCCCTGGCACTTGTGGATGCCCTTTTCTGCAACATGACAGCCAGAATGGACAGGATCACAGAGTTTTATAAAAAGAAGTAATTCTCAAAATTACGCATAAAAGCGCCCTGCCTGTGGGAATCTCCACAGAACAGGGCGTTTTGCTTAATGATCCAAATGATTTTCAATGTCCTCTCCGTCCGGTACCGGCCAGATAGTGATACAGTTCGGAGTCTCAATCTTTCTCGGTTTTCCCTTCATCATCAGGATGTTTTTCTCATAATCCACCTTAAAGGTAGTGATGCTGTTGCTGGAATGATTTGCTACCGCAATGTGCTGATTGTCCGGGAAGATCACAAGATCCTTAGGATAATCTCCGCTGATCGGGAGTGTAAACTTCTTGGTGAGAAGTCCTGTCTCCTGATCGATCTCATACATGGAAACCGTATTTTCTCCTGCAGTGGTGCAGAATAAATGCTTTCCGTCCGGAGCCAGCGCAAGACCGGAGGCTGCGTTATGGGCCGCATCTACATCGTTTTCTTTTTCCAGGGTGGTAATGCTCTGAAGGAGTTCAAATTCAGGATTTTTTCCGCTTCCGTCGTAGCTGTACACCTTGATCTCATTGCTCAGCTCAAAAAGCAGATATGCAAAACGTCCGTCTGCGCTGAAACGGATAATACGCGGACCGCTTTCTCTCGGGCATCTGATAACATCTGCAAGCTCCAGCTTATTGGTACGCTTGTTGATCTTATATACCTTAACCTGGTCAATGCCATTATCCACTGCACACAGATACTTATTATCCGGTGTGGGTCTGACACAATTTACATGGGGACGGAAGTTTCGCTCCGCAACGCTTCCAAGTCCTCTGTGAAAAACACCGTCCATCAGGCTTCCCAGCCGTCCGTCCTGATGGGTATGTACAACCGTTACTTTTCCGTCATGGTAGCCTGCCACATAAAGATATTTTCCATCAACGTCCGTTGCCAGAAAACAACCTCTCATACCATCAATATCAACGCTGTTGATACGTCTCAGATCGCCGTTTTCATCACGCTCAAACACAGCGACGCCTTCATCTTCTATGGAATACAGGAATTTTCCGTTTTTTGATACTGCTGTATAGGACGCATTGCTTACCTCTACTTCACTGCGTTCTGTCAGGGTACCCTCTTCCACATTCACGTCATAGACCTGTATTCCCTTACTTGTACCATGTGTATATGTTCCCACATAGGCAACGTATTTTTTGTTCCCCATAGCTCTTGCCTCCTACTGCCAACATTTTCATTCGGTGTCCATATTATATCACAATCTTATTCCAAGGACAAGATTCTGCGTATTTATATCAAACTTTTTCCAACAGCCTCAAGAGTCCGGTCAATCACCTCATCTGTGTGAGCGTCAGACAGGAACATTGCTTCAAACTGGGAAGGCGCAAGATGGATTCCCAGATTCAGCATTTTCTTGAAATATTCTGCAAAGGCCTGTGTATCGGAAGTTTTTGCCGTAGTGTAATCCACCACCTCTTCCTCTGTGAAAAACAGGCTTCCAAGTGAGGAGATATGGTTTAAACGGTAATGAAGACCCTTTTCTTTCAGAATTGCCTCCATGCCGCCGTAGAGCCTGCTGCCTTTTCTTTCCAGACCTGTGTAGATCTCCGGATGCTGATACAGATACTTAAGCTGCGTCAGACCTGCTGCCATGGCAATTGGATTGCCGCTTAAGGTTCCTGCCTGGTAAACCTTTCCCACAGGCGCTACCATCTCCATCACATCAAGACGTCCGCCGTATGCGCCTACCGGCATTCCCGCGCCGATGATCTTTCCGTAGGTAACCAGATCCGGCTTGATTCCGAAATATTCCGCAGCGCCTCCGAAGGCCAGACGGAAGCCTGTAATGACCTCGTCAAAGATCAGAAGGGCGCCGTTTTCGTCACAAAGGCTGCGCAGCCCTTCCAGAAATCCTTCCTTTGGCGTAACAACGCCCATATTTGCCCCTACAGCTTCCACGATCACTGCCGCTACCTGGCCTTTGGCCTGGTCAAATAAAGCTTTTACGCTTTCCAGATCATTGTATACTGCCAGCATAGTATCTTCGGTGCAGCCCTTTGGTACACCTGCGCTGTCCGGTACGCCGCTTGTCATAACACCGGAGCCTGCGCTCACCAGCATGGCATCACAATGACCGTGATAACAGCCGGCAAATTTAATGATCTTATTTCTTCCGGTAAAGCCTCTTGCAGCACGGATGGCGCTCATGACAGCTTCTGTGCCGGAATTTACCATACGGATCATATCCACATGTGGAATATGCGAGCAGATAAACTCCGCCATCTCCACCTCTATTTCTGTAGCGCAGCCGAAGCTTAAGCCCTTTTCACAAGCCTTCACCACACTCTCCCGGATAGCCGGGAAATTGTGTCCAAGAATCATCGGACCCCAGGAATCAATGTAGTCGATATATTTATTTCCATCCACATCATAGATGTAACATCCGTCCGCACAGTCAATGAATCTGGGAGCCTCCCCGATGGCGCCGTAAGCACGGACCGGGCTGTTTACCCCTCCCGGGATTCTCTTTACCGCTCTTTCAAATAATTCCTCTGATCTTGTCATCAGCCGATCCTCCCTTCATCCATGAGTTTTGCGATCATTTCTGCATAGTAAGTGATATAGATCTGTGCGCCGGCACGGTAAGCTCCCACTGCCATCTCGCCAACGATCCTTTCCTCATCGATCCATCCCATCTTTGCCGCAGCCTTTACCATAGCATACTCACCGCTTACGCTGTAGGCTGCCACCGGAACATTCACAGCCTTCGAAATTTCAGAAACCATATCAAGATAGGAAAGGGCAGGCTTTACCATGATAATGTCAGCACCTTCCTCAATATCGGTCAGCGCTTCCTTCATTCCCTCTCTTCTGTTATGGAAATCCATCTGATAGCTTCTGCGGTCACCAAACGCAGGTGCACTTCCCGCAGCATCACGGAAGGGCCCGTAGAAGGCAGAGGCATATTTTACCGCATAGGACATGATGGGGATTCTGTTAAAACCATTTGCATCCAGCTTTTCCCGGATGGCACCCACACGCCCGTCCATCATATCAGAGGGAGCCACCATATCCGCTCCCGCTTCCGCATGTGAAAGAGCTGTTTCTGCCAGCAGCTCCAGTGTCTTGTCATTGTCCACATCATGACCGCAAAGCACTCCGCAATGTCCGTGGGATGTATATTCACACATGCAGACATCTGTCACATAGTAAAGGTCCGGAAATTGCTTTTTTGCCTCCCGAAGGGCTTTCTGAACGATTCCATCCTGTGCGTAGGCACCGCTTCCCACCTCATCCTTATGGTCCGGGATTCCAAACAGCATTACGCTGGATACCCCAGCCCGGGTCAGCTCCTCCAGCTTATAAGGAAGCCTGTCAAGGCTGTAACGGTACTGCCCTTCCATGGAGGGGATCTCCTCCTGGATATTTTCCCCTTCCATTACAAACAGAGGGTACATGAGAGAGGATTTGTCCATTCTTGTCTCTCTCACCATTTTACGCAGCGTTTCACTGCCTCTTAATCTTCTTGGTCTTTGAATCAGTTCCATTTTTATTCGCTCCTTTTTAATTGCTCCACCAGACAGATCAGGCTGTCAATGGTCGCTTTTTCTGACATATAGGTTTCCATTCCGTATTGGTCTGCTGCCGCTTTCGTCTGTTTTCCGATACATGCGGCTTTTACCTTTGTATAGTCAAGGCCCTTTGTGCCTTCCACAAATCCTTTTACGGTAGATGCGCTGGTAAACACCACGCAATCAATATTTCCGTCCTCAAACTCCTTTTTCTCATCAATCAGAGGGCTGCACTCATAAACAGTGGCGTATGTGGGCACATCATCCACCAGCGCTCCTGCCTGTTCCAGATATTTTACCAGATTTTCATTTCCCTTCTCCGCCCTTGGTATGAGAATATGGTCTCCGGCTGAAAGCTTTTCAGCCAGTTCTTTTCCCAGCGTATCGCCGTCATAAACAGTTGGGATAAAATCTGCTTTCAGGCAGTATTCCTTTAATTTCTTCTGAGTGCCCTCTCCGATGGCTGCAATCTTTATATTGCCAAGGCAGCGGATATCAAGTCCCTGCTTCTTTACTTCTCCGAAAAAGATATCCACCCCTGTAGGGCTTGTAAACACCATCCACTGATAGCTCTCCATTTTGCGGAAGGCTTCGTGGAGACGCGTCTGGTCTGCAAGAGCCTCCGTGCGGATCGCGGGAAGCTCCAGCACCTCCGCGCCCTTTTCCCGAAGCTTTGCCGCAGTCCTGGAAATCATATTTCTTGGACGTGTAACCAGCACCTTCCAACCCGCCAGCGGCAGCCTTTCATACCAGGCAAAGTCATCTGCCAGGGTGCATACCCTTCCCACTACAATGATGGCAGGCGTTTCAATTCCCTGTCTGTCCACCTCTTCTTTGAGAGTGGAAACTGTGGCGATGATCCGTTTCTGTCCCGCCGTGGTGCCTTTCTGCAAAATAGCAGCCGGCATATCCGGCTCCATTCCGCCCTTTAGCAATCCACTGCAGATATCTGAAAGCGCCGCTACGCCCATGAGAAACACCAGCGTTCCCTTTGTCCGTACCAGAGCTTCAAAATCAATGTCGTATTCTTTTCCGGCGCGCTTATGTCCTGTGATGATATGCAGGGAGGAAGTGAAATCCCTGTGAGTTACCGGAATGCCGTTATAGGCAGGCACCGATAAGGGAGAGGTCACTCCCGGCACCACCTCGTAGGGAATCCCATATTCCGTGAGAAGCTCCAGCTCCTCTCCTCCTCTGCCGAAAAGGAAGGGATCGCCGCCCTTTAAACGCACCACCCGTTTTCCCTTCTGCGCCTCATCCAAAAGGACCTTGTTGATTTCCTCCTGTGGCATAGTGTGATGATTTGCCCTTTTTCCCACATTGATCAACTGTGCCTTTGCAGGAATCTTTGATAAAACGCCCTGACCAACCAGGCTGTCATAGACTACCACCTCTGCCTGCTGCAAGACCTCCATGCCTTTCATGGTAAAAAGCCCCACATCTCCCGGACCGGCTCCCACCAACCATACTTTTCCTACTGACATGTGCCCTCTCCTTTCCTGCATCTCTCTCTTAAATCTTCAGCAAGGGCAATACCGAGTTTCTCCCCGTCATTTGCCCTTCCTCTGATGCTTCCTTTCAAATATCTGCCCGTCTCCGGATCAAAATAGAGTCCCCGCAGGAAAATCTCTTCCCCGGACACCTCTGCGTAAGCTGCGATGGGCGATGTACAGCCCCCGTCCAGATACCGCACAAATGCCCGCTCTGCAACTGCTGCAAACCGGGACTCCCTGTCATCGTAGCCCTTTATAAAATCATAATCAAGCCCTTCTTTTCCCTGAACAGCCAGAATGCCCTGACCGGCTGCAGGAAGCATCTCATCCTGTGAAAAATAACGGCTGATCCTGCTTTCCAGACCCAGCCGCTTTAGTCCGGCTGCCGCCAGGATCAATGCGGAATACTCACCGCTTTCCAGCTTTTTTAATCTGGTCTGCAGATTTCCCCGCACGCTCTTTACCTTCATATCCGGATAAAGTGCTTTTAATTGCAGCGTCCTTCTCAGGCTGGAGCAGCCGAGAGGTTTTGTTTTGTCGAGCTCTGTCGCCCCTTCCGGAAGCACGAGCACATCTCTCGGGTCCTCTCTTTTTGAAAAAGCAAGCAGCGGCAGCTCATCAGGCAGCTCCATGGGCATGTCCTTCATACTGTGAACAGATAACTGGCTTCTTCCGTCCATAAGGGCTTTGTCCAGTTCCTTTACGAAAAGGCCTTTTCCGCCTATTTTATCGAGAGTGCGGTCCAGGATTTTATCTCCTGTGGTCTTCATTGTGAGAATCTCAACCTTTGTGTCCGGGTTCGCCCCCACAATATAATCCCGCACCATCTCGCTCTGCAAAACAGCAAGTGCGCTCTCCCTGCTGCCTATAACAATTTTTCTACTCATAGTCATCCTCACCCTTCGACATCTCTTCCAAAAGCGCCTGAATCTTCTCTCTGACAGCTTTTGCTTTTTTATGGTTCACACCGCTGGCCGTTACGCCTACTACGGTTTCATCCTTCATGCAGATCCCGGGAAAATAGAAATCACACAGCTCCCTGTCGCTGGCTACGTTTACGTAAATTCCCTCTTCCTTGCAGATATGGTAAATCTCATCATTTAATTTCCAATCATTTGTCACAGCCAGAACCATATATGCCATATCAAAGTCCGAACGCTTTACCGGGCGCGCATGGATCCGGATTTTTCCTGCCTTTCCCATCTCCAGCAGCTCTGCAGTCATCCGCGGTGCGATAACCGTAATATTCCTTGTAAACATCAGCAAAGTTTTGACTCTTCTTGTGGCAATGCTCCCACCGCCTGCCACTACAATATTTTTATCCGATAAATCCACAAACATGGGAAAAAATGGTTTATTCCTCATATATTTTCTCCAGTCCTTCCACGCACTCCAGAAAGGCTTCCTGGTTCAGACTGTCTCTCAGACCAAAGATCAGCTTGTTGATCACCTTTCCTGCTGCCGTGTCCACTGTTTCCAGAAGCTTCTTCCTGTGGCTTTCCTCCATCGGCGTGCTCTTCAGTATTTTTGCAATTCTCAGGTTCAGATCATTGACCGCCTCGGCTTTTATCTCCTGAATCCTTGGAATGATATCTCTTCCGTCCAGCCACTGGTAAAATTCGTCCATCTGACTGCTCACTATGGAACCCGCCGCCTCCAGATTCTTCTGAAGCTCCTCAGGCGTTTCATCCATGTGAAAGCTGTCCATATCGTAAAGAGTGATCCCTTCCAAAGCTCCGATCGTTGGCTCAATATCTCTCGGAACAGCCAGATCGATCAAAATCAATGGCTTTGTCAGGTTAAGGCTCTCAAAAAGCTCCTGCGTTAAGGTAAAGTTAGGGCTGGCGGTGGCGCTGACTGCCAGATCGCATTCCGGCAGATAATCTGTACGTTCTCCGTAATTAATTCGCTTACATCCAAAAGGAATATTCACCACTCCGCTTCTGTACTGGCGCACGGTAACCGTTACATCAGCTCCTGCTTCCTGCAGGGTCTGTGCTGCCACCTTTCCCATTTCACCGTTTCCGATCACCATGCAGCGTTTTCCCTGCACGACATATCCCTCTTTTTCCAGGGTATGGATCGCCTGATGAATGACAGAAGGATTTCCATGGGAAAAGGGCACCTCTGTCTTGATCTTTTTCCCCGCTGTAACAGCCATTCTGAAAAGGACCTCCAGTACCCCGTCAGCCGTATAATGCTCTCTTGCCAGGCTTAACGCCTCCTTTACCTGGGTCAGGATCTGATCCTCCCCCAAAATCTGGGATTTCAGTCCGCTGGTCAGGTAAAACAGATGCTCCACGGCCTCACGGTCCTGCCGCGCCACAAAATACTTTCTGTATTTATCATCCTCAATGCCTTTCAGACTGCAAAGGTCCTCATACAGAGACGGACAGACCTCATCATCGACGCTTGCCCAGATCTCCAGACGGTTGCAGGTGGAAAGAATCACGCATCCATAAATCCCCTTCATCTCTTTCAGCCGCTCCATGGCCTCCCCTGCGTTTTTCTTTGTAAAAGCAAACAGGGCGCGGATGTCTATCGGTGCCATGTTATGGTCAATTCCTATCATGGAAATACTCATTACCGTTCCTTCTCCTTTGTGTATATGATCACCTTAACATCATAAACATTCAACCCGGGATTGTCAATTGGAAACAGGCTTTTTCGGCATCCATTTCCGCCCTATTTATTGACAAAAAAACAGCATCAAGCTTATAATAATCTACGGTAGAAATCATTACGCGGAGCATCTATCACTTTTGGAGGAAAGATTTCATGATTTTAGCAAAAAAGACAGCCATTCTTGTCGTAAGCTTCGGTACCAGCTACCCGGAAACAAAAAAAGCCTGTATAGATTCCATTGAGGATTCCATCAGAAATGCCTTTCCTGAATGTGGGATCTATCGGGCCTGGACCAGCAAAATGATTCTTGCCAAGTTGAAAAAAAGAGACGGACTTCATATTGACAATGTTGCGGAGGCTATGGAGCGGATGGCTTCTGACGGTATTACAGATGTGGTGGTTCAGCCCACACATGTGATCAACGGTATTGAAAATGACCGTATGAAAAAGGACGTCCTTTCTTTTGCAGGCAGTTTCCAGTCTATCCGGTTCGGTACTCCTCTTCTCACCAGCGAAGAAGACCACGCTGCGGCTGTGGAGGCTGTTATGCAGGAATTCCATGATCTGGATGCAAAAGAAGCTCTTGTGCTCATGGGACACGGAACCAGCCACTATGCCAACTCCGTTTACGCGGCTCTTGATTACCGCTTTAAGGATATGGGCGCCCCCCATATTTTTCTCGGCACCGTGGAAGCTTATCCCGGTATGGAACAGCTTCTGAAAATGGTGAAGGCATATGATCCTGTGCAGGTGACGCTGGCTCCCTTTATGATCGTAGCGGGCGATCACGCAAACAATGACATGGCAGGCGATTCCCCGGATTCCTGGCTCAACCAGTTTGAAAACGCAGGCTTTCATGTACGTCCTGTACTGAAGGGTCTGGGTGAATATGAAGGTATCCGGAACCTTTTTGTCAGTCATGTAAAAGATGCCATGGCTTTTTAAAATTCCAAACGGAGAGCCGGTTTCCTTCCTGCTCTCCGTCTGCATATCCAGTCTGTATTCTTCATATCTTTAAAGGAAGTTCAGCAAAGGAAAATATCCTATGAATAACCATTATCCTTTCGTCAATTCTCCCCTTCCCTATCCTTACGATGCAATGGAACCATATATCGACGCCCTGACCATGGAGCTCCATCATAACCGTCATCTCCAGACATATGTGGATAATCTGAACAAGCTTTTAAAAGACTATCCCGCCTATCACAGATTGTCTCTGGAAGAACTTCTGCTATACGTAAAATCCCTGCCGGAAAACATCCAGACAGGGATTCAGAATAACGCAGGCGGTGTTTACAACCATATTCTATATTTTTCATGCCTGAAAAATCCCTCCGCTGACATCCTTCCAGGTCCTCTGGAACAGTTGATTCCAAAATATTTTCAGGATTTTGAAGGATTCCGGGCGGCTTTCACAAAGGCTGCCTTATCCGTATTCGGCTCCGGCTATGCCTGGCTCGCGGCGGATGCCTTTGGTCATCTGCACATTATGACCACGTCCAATCAGGACACCCCCTTTTCCCAGAACCTTTTTCCCCTTCTCAATCTGGATGTGTGGGAGCATGCCTACTATCTGAAACATTACAACGATCGGGCCGCATACATTGGGGACTGGTTTCACCTGGCAAACTGGGAACAGGCAGCAGAAAATTACAGGCGGCTTTTTCCTTAATTACTTTGTCTTTACCAATTCCTTAAGGGTTTCCAGAAATTGCGGGGCACAGCCAAGTACATCTGAATTTTTCAGATAAGGAAGTGTCTCTCCCTCCCAGGTGACTGCAATGCCTCTCGCCTCGGCAAGGATCAGACTTCCCGCTGAATAATCCCAGGGCTTTAAATTCTGTTCAATATAACCGTGCTGCCGCCCACAGGCAATATAGCATAAGTCAAGAGCTGCGGAGCCTGTGCGCCGGAAATCTGCGCAGTTCATAAATACCCTGTAAAATACCGGAAACAGATCCTTTGCTCTGTTCTTCTCGTATGGAGAAGAGCCAAAAGATACTACTGCATCTTTAAAGTCCTGGAGCGTGGAGACTTTTATCTTCTTCCCGTTTAAAAAGGCTCCTTCTCCCTTTGCGGCGTGGAACAGCTCGTCGGTAAAAGGATTATAGACTGCGCCGAAGGTAATTTCGCCTTTCTCATATAGACCCAGTGACACGGCGCTTAAATGATAATCCTGGATCAGATTTGTCGTTCCGTCAATAGGATCCAGGATCCAATAGGATTCTTTTTCCGAAAGATCCCGGTTTTCCTTCTCCTCCGCGATCATGGAAACCTGTGGAAACTCCTCACATAAACTGTTTTTTAAAAACTCCTGGACTGCAAAATCCACATTTGTCACATAATCGGCTGCGCCCTTTACGGTCACCTTTTCCTGTGACATTTCACGGTAAATTAAAGGCTTTGTCTGCTTTACCAGCTCTAAAACTCTATTTTTCTGTGTTTCCGTAAGCATTCTTCGTGTACCTCATTCCTTTTTTCATGAGGAAACCTGACTGAAGCCTGTACTGCTATGCAGCAGAGTAGACCCGAACTCTCAGCGGTATTCCCAGAGAATCGGCAAGTTCCTGGCTTTTCCGTACGTTTTCCTCTCCGATACAGTCTACCACAGTGAAGCGTACATCTTCAAGATACTTTCTGCAGTCCTGGGCAAACCGGAGCATGGCGTCAAAGGATTTTTCGCCGTAAGCAGGGTTTACTACCTCACAATAGGATTTTGCATCCGGCATGTTCAGGCTGACGGAAACACAATCCACTGCTTTACAGACCTCCTCTGCAATGGAACGCTTATGGATCAGGTCACCAAGTCCGTTTGTGTTTAACCTGAGCCGTAAATCATACCGTTCCCTTACGTACCTGCTGACAGCAAGCATTTTATCCAGCGCCATAGTAGGCTCGCCGTAGCCGCAAAATACAGCCTCCTTACAGCCGCTAAAGTCAAACGCGTCAATAGCTTTATAGATTTCCTCCAGAGAAGGTTCATGCTCAAACCACAGATTATTTGCCTCTCCCACGGAATTCCCATTATTGCGGATGCAGAAAGTGCATCGGCAGGGACATTTGTTTGTGATGTTAAAATAAATCTGGTCTTTGTAACGGTATACAATATCTGTCATACTATTAAATTCCTTTCGCCATATTTTGTTTGAATCCCAGTCGGTCAAGTGCAGCACCAACGATAAGAAAGGCGATCGCGCTTCCGCCGGACTGGATAATGCTTCCGCTGATAGATGTGAAGAAAGCTGCGGTAAAGCCAAACATGATTCCTTCCGCCACATAATATCCCACTGCAGAAATCCAAAATGCAATAATGGTAGCAAGCACATTCCTCTTCGTCACGATCTTATTTCCTTTTGAGGAAAACGGAAGACAGATGAGCATCTTAATGATGATCGTGGCTGGCGCCCATACAGGAGAGGTGAGAAGATCTGCAAGCCCGCCGCCTATGGCACCTGCCGCAAACGCATAGGGCATGGGCAGAATGGCTGCTGCCAGATAGATCATCGTGTCTCCAAGATGGACATACCCGCCGTTCATTCCAAATGGAATATGGAGAATATATGCTGTCATCAGGGTCGTGAGCGCCGCAAAGATGGCGGTGACAGTGATGCGCCGCACCTTCACGCTTGTTGTTTTGTTTACTGCTGTGTAATCTGTCATGAGAATCTCCTCCTTTTATTTTCCTATCTCCCACAGCTCGTGCAGGTATGTTTCAAAGCACACGCCATCATTCCGGTCTGTCCCTTCTTCTACTGCGTCCTGTATGGCTTTTGACAAAAACTCCACTGCCTTTTCCACGCATCTCTCCATGGGAACGCCTTTTACCAGACCTGCGCTGAGAATGGATGCAAATAAATCCCCTGTACCGGAATAGCTGCCCCCTGTCTTTTCTGCAAAGAACCAGGATGCTTTTTCCCTTTGACTTACCAGATTTCCGATCCGGAGAGGTCTTCCCTCCTCCTGCTGATCGATTCCGGTGATCACCGCTGAATCCAGTTCAAAGGTCTGGCAAAGCTTTTGTCCAAGCTCCTCAATATTGCCCAGGTATTCGTTTCCCTGACTGCCGGAAAGTACTTTGTAATGTGTTTCCATTCCGGACCTGCCATACAGAAGCAGAAGCGCCTCTGTAAGATTGGGTGTGATCACCTGTGCCTGCTTTGCAAGGCTTCTCATCTGACTGCACAGTCCATCCGAAAAAATGTCGTATACTTTTCCCTGGTCGCCCATAACAGGGTCTACCAGTACCAGGGTATCATCCCCGCAAAAGCGCTCAAAAAAAGAAAGGATTTTTTCTGCCTGAGCCTCTCCTGCCAGAAAACCTGTATAGATCCCGTCTGGCTGAAAGCCTCGCTTTTCCCATTCCTCCATAATGGCATCCATTTTTAATGTATAGTCATCGCAGAAATAGGAGGCGTAGCCTGTCTGGTTGCTCAGGACTGCCGTTGGAAGGGGTACTGCCTGAACACCCATGGCAGAAATCACAGGGATTGCTGCCGTCAGCGAGCATTTTCCCAGACCGGACAGATCATTGATCACTGCTATTTTTTTCAATTATGTCACTCCACTCTTGTTTTCTTAAAGATTTTGATATAGAATAGCACCAAAGTGTATCTTTATAAATATCCAAAATTAACTATTTTTTAGGGGACAGTTTTATGCTAGATATTGAAAAAAAGGGAAAGAAAGGGACTCTCTATCTGGAGGTGTATCAATACTATAAAGATCTGATCCTGGAAAAAAAGCTTTTGCCTGGCAGTAAAATGCCGTCTCTCAGAAAGAGTGCCCAGGAACTGAAGCTTTCCAGGACTACCATTGAAAATGCTTACCTGCAGCTTGCGGCTGACGGATATATTATTTCCAAGGCGCAAAGCGGCTATTATGTTACGTCTATTGCGCTTCACAAGCAGCAGACAAAGGAGGCGGCATTGGATAGTGCTCCCCGCTGCCGCTATGATTTTGCTTCCTCTGGTGTTGACAGGGAGAGCTTCCGTTTTGACCTGTGGAGCCGCTATATAAAAAGTGCTCTGCGTCAGGATGAACGGATGCTGACTTATGGGGAAGCCCAGGGGGAGCGTGATTTTCGGGAGACTCTTGCGGCTTATATCCGGGAACGGAGAAATGTCATCTGTTCTCCGGATGATATTGTGGTGGGGGCCAGTGTGCAAAGCCTGCTGCAGATCTTGTGTCCCCTCATAAAATCTCTCTATCCTTTTCATCGTCCACAGAAGGAGGATGCGCCCACTGTATCCTTTCCTACACCGTCTTTTATCCAGGGAAGTACTGTATTTGAGGATTTTGGATACCAGGTGCGGTACCGGAATAAGGACAGTGATGTGATCTACGTTTCGCCAGCGCACATGACAAAATGGGGGGAGATCATGCCGGTTTCCAGGCGGCTGGAGCTGCTGCGGTATGCGGCGGAACATGATAGTCTTGTCATTGAGGATGATTTTGAAAATGAGTTTGTTTATCTGCAAAAGCCTACGCCTTCTCTTTTCGGGCTTTCCGGAGGGCAGGGGGTGGTCTATATCGGGTCTTTTTCCAGGCTTTTGCTGCCTTCTATCCGTATTAGTTTTATGGTGCTTCCGGCTCCGCTTCTGGAGGCTTATAAGAAAAAGGCGGGATGCTATAACCAGACCGCTTCAAAAGCGGAGCAGATTGCGCTTTGCCAGTTTATACGGGATGGTCATCTGGCGGCTCAGACGAGAAAGCTGAAACGGCTTTATTCGCAGAAGCTGAAGCTGCTTCTGGGGGCTGTGCGGGAGGTTTTTGGGGAGGATTGCCGTGTGCGGATCGGAGCGGCGGGGACGAGTCTTGCGCTTACTTTGCGGGTTGAGGATTCCATATCGAATGAAAGAAGTTACGGTGGCTCACCGGGGGAGTGGCTGATGCGGAGGGCGCGGGAGCATGGGGTGATGGTGGAGGTTCTTCGGGTAGAAGGGGAGGATGTGACGGTTATTCTTTCTTGCTCTGCTATGAATGCTGGAGATTTTGTGGCGGGGTGTAGGGTGCTTCGGGAAGTGGTAGAATAAGCGAGGGGGAAAGCTCGGAGAGCGAAGGCCGCATTCCCCCTCGCGCTCCCCCTTTTGGCCCGCTTGAGAGCGTAGGGTTATGGGGGCGGAGGATGGACGTACGGTAGAGGTTTTGTGAGAGATTTGATTAGTCTCTAGTGTTGTTTATCATGTAGAGGAGGGCGTTGCAAATGCAGGCGGCGATGTTGGAGCCGCCTTTTCGGCCGCGGGCTATGATGTAGGGGGTGGTGGTTTTCATGATTAGTTCTTTTGATTGGACTACGTTTACGAAGCCTACGGGGACGCCGATGATCAGTTCGGGGGATAGCTTGCCTTCCTGGATGAGTTCGTAGAGGCGTACCAGGGCTGTGGGGGCGTTGCCGATGGCAAATATTAGTTTTTTGTTCAGGGAGGCGGCTTTGTCCATGCTGGCTGTGGCGCGGGTGGAGCCGTTTTCTTTGGCGATGCGGGCTACATCCTCGTCGGACATGAAGCAGCAGACTTCTCCGCCGTAGCGTGCAAGGGCGCGCTTGTTGATCCCTGCTTTTGCCATCTGGGTGTCGGTGACGATCCAGGCGCCTTCTTTTATGGCAGAGATTGCTTTTTCTACTGCATTTTCGGAAAAGCAGAGATTTTTAGCATAGTCAAAGTCTGCGCTTGTGTGGATGCAGCGTTTTACGATTAGCTCTGTGCCGGGGATCAGAGGGGTGTCGCCTAATTCCTCTGTAATGATCTCAAAGCTTCGCTTTTCGATGTCCATGGGTTTTACGTTTTCCAGTTCGATTTTCATATTTTACCGCCTTTCCTGATTAGGGTATATCTCCGTATCGCATAGATACGCTTTTCTTTATTTTTTTCAGATTCCTGCTTCTAAGATTTTGTAGATTGCATTCATGTCCAGGTGCTTCCGAAGCTCTGATGCCAGGATATCGTACTGGGTTTCCTTGAATGCCTGGAAGTCTACTCCGGTCATCTGGGAGACGTCGATTCCTTTTTTTTCTCCCAGGGCACGCACCAGTGCCTCTGCAACCTCTTCTCTGTCAAATACGCCGTGTACGTAAGTTCCGCATATGTTTTCAAAATAAGCGCCGTCGGCCTTCTGGGTTCCGCTGACGCTGTCGCGGATGGTTGTGGACGGTGCGGCATTTCCCTTTAATGTTGTTTCGCCCATGTGGATCTCATAGCCTTCCAGGACTGCTCCGCTCAATGGTGCGAGAATGCCGGAAAGCTCCTGGAAGCTTCCGGTGACACGGGTTCTTGTTTTATTTTCTGCAAAAACGGTATCCATGGGAAGAAGTCCCATTCCGGCTATGGTTCCTCCTGCTTCCACGCCGAAGGGGTCGCTTAACGTCTCACCCAGCATTTGGTAGCCGCCGCAGATTCCGAAGATCACCTTACCGTGGGAGGCTTCCTTCAGAACAGCAGTCTCCATGCCGCTTTCCCGCATCCAAAGAAGATCCTCCATGGTGTTTTTAGTGCCGGGGAGAATGATCATATCCGGGTTTCCAAGCTCACTTACATGCTTTACATATCGTAAAGATACTCCTGGAATGCTTTCCAGTGGGTTAAAGTCCGTAAAGTTGGAAATTCTGGGGACTCTGATCACGGCAATGTCGATCAGGCCCACCTCCTGCTTTCTCTCAAAACGCTCGGTCAGGCTGTCCTCGTCCTCCACCTGGATGTTCAGGTAGGGGGCCACTCCCACAACAGGAATACCGCTTTTTTCTTCCAGCATTTCCACGCCAGGGTCAAGGATCGTCTTATCGCCGCGGAACTTGTTGATCACCAGACCCTTTACCATAGCTTTCTCATCATCCTCAAGGAGCATGACGGTACCGATAAGCTGGGCAAATACTCCTCCGCGGTCAATGTCACCAACAAGGAGTACAGGGGCTTTTGCCATCTTTGCCATTCCCATGTTCACAATATCGTCAGATTTCAGATTGATCTCCGCTGGGCTTCCGGCTCCTTCTATCACAATAATATCATTTTGTTCCGCAAGGGTGTTGTACGCCTTCATAATGTCCGGGATCAGCTTCTTTTTATATTTAAAGTAATCCCTGGCGCTCATGGTTCCCAGAACCTCGCCGTTTACAATCACTTGGGAGCCTGTATCGTTTGTGGGCTTTAAAAGGATCGGGTTCATGAGAACCGACGGCGCGATCCCTGCCGCCTCCGCCTGCATCACCTGTGCCCTGCCCATCTCCAGTCCCTCCTCTGTGATAAAGGAGTTCAGCGCCATATTCTGGGACTTAAAGGGTGCCACCCGGTAGCCGTCCTGCTTGAAAATCCGGCAAAGTCCGGCTGCCAGCAGGCTTTTACCCGCATTTGACATGGTACCCTGCACCATAATTGCTTTTGCCATATTGATATCCTCTTTTCTCTGTCAGGCCAGTATTTCCCTGAATGCTCTCATAAGCCGCCTGTTGTCTTCGTGATTCTTTACCGCGATCCGGTAATATCCTTTGCAAAGTCCCGGGTAATTGCTGCAGTCCCTGATAAGAAAGCCTTTCTCTACACAGGATGTAAACAGGCTTTCCGGGCCTTTGAAAAAGATATAGTTTGCCTGGGAAGGAAAAACCTGTAAACCAAGGCTTTTCATTTCATCTTTCAGATATTCCGCCTCCTGAAAGACAAGCTGCCTTCCTGCTTCCACGTACTCACATTCTTTCAGTGCCGCAAGTCCTGCGGCGTGTGCCATGGCGGATACATTCCAGGGCTGTGTCATTTCTCCCATTTTTTCCAGTACCGACCTGTCTGAACAGAGTCCGTAGCCCAGCCGCACGCCTGCCATGGCATAGCGCTTTGTAAAAGCCTTTAACAGAAACAGGTTTTTATATTCTTCCAGCCGGGATTTCAGGGTATAATTTTCCGGTTCTTTTACGAAATCGAGAAAGCATTCATCGATCACCAGAAAAATGCCAAGCCTCCTGCATTTTTCCAGAAGCTCCAGAAGCAGCTCTCTTTCTATGAGAAGTCCTGTTGGATTGTTTGGATTGCAGAGAAAGACCATATCCAACTCCGGATGGATGGCTTCCAGAAGGCTTTTTCCAATCTCAAAGCCTTCCTCTTCTGTCAGCCAGAAGTGCTCCACCGCACAGTCCACGCTTTCCAGCGCCTGTTCGTATTCCGCAAAGCTTGGTCCCGGCACAAGAGCTTTCCTCGGCTTTCTTGCCCGACAAAGAGAAAAAATCAGTTCTGCTGCCCCGTTGCCGCAGATTACCTGCGAGGCATCCACCCCTTCATATACCCCAAGAGCCTCACGCAAAGGCTCGCAGCCTACACGGGGATAATCCCCCAGACATTCCAGGCTGTCTATGATCGCCTGCTTTACGCTGTCCGGCGTACCCAGCGGATTACAGTTTGCGGAAAAATCCACACAGTCTGCATAATGATAAACGTCTCCTCCATGAATATGCTTCTTCATTGCTGTCTCCATTCCAATCTTTTGTTTCTGCTGCGCCCTCCCACGGCTACCCGCGCCGTTTCAAACACCGCACATCAGCCTTACCGCTTCTCTGGCAGCCAAGAATACTGCCATTCCAAGGACTGCCGTACAGTACAGAAGACGGTTAGCTCTTTTTATGTCCTCCGCCTCGATCCTACGGATGTCGTCCCCAATGGTAGGCTTTTCATATAATTTTCCGAAATAATACGCATTTCCCGCAAGCTGGACGTTCAGCGCCCCCGCCATTGCCGCCTCTGTCTGGGCGGAATTTGGACTTGCGTGGTTTCTCCTGTCGCGGCGGTAGATCCTTGCCGCATTTTTTATATCCAGACCTGCAAACACAGTTGCTGCCACCATCAGCCAGCCGGAGATCCTGGCAGGGATATAGTTTGCCGCGTCATCCAGCTTTGCCGCGCAGCGCCCGTAATAAAGGTATTTGTCATTTTTATAACCCAGCATGGAATCCATAGTGTTGATCCCCTTATATAAAAACATAAGAGGCGCACCCCCAATCGCCATATAGATCATGGGAGCAATGATCCCGTCTGAGGAATTCTCCGCGATCGTCTCCACTGCCGCTTTTGTGACGCCCTCATAGGTCAGACTATTTGTATCGCGTCCCACGATCATGGAAACCGCGTACCGCGCCTCGTCCAGTGTGCCGTTTACAAGACGGTCGTACACCTTCATGCTCTCTCCCTTCAGGGATTTGGTAGCCAGAAGCTGATAACACCAGAAGGTTTCCAATACAAACCCCAAAATCGGCATCCATCTGTACAGGAGATACAGGATTCCAAAGGGAATGCCAAAGCTTAAGGCGCAGATACACAAAACCTCCAGGAAGCCTCCTGCCAGCTCTCCTCCCTTTGATTTCGGAAAAACACGGCGAATCCCCTTCTCCAGCACCTCGATCAGCTTTCCAATCAGGCATACCGGATGGTACAGCCACCTGGGATCCCCGAAAATCAAATCTAAAACAAACCCTGCAGGCAGGGCCAGTATCCTTAACATCATACTTCTCCTTGCTCCCGTTCCTTTCTGTATTCCAGGCACTTTTTAAGAAATGCCTTTGGAATTCGCGGATTCGCGTAATAATACAAATGTGGAAATCCTGCCAGAAGCCTGTCACTTCCGTGGATGCACTCCCATCCCCGGCTGCTCATGGGTTTTTCTGCACAGAAATCTGTTCCGCAGTTCTCCGAATCAAAATAATGGAATTCATGGGCAGGTATTGAGCCAAAACCTTCCTCCCCAAGTACCTCTTTTTTCTGGTTCAGAGTAATATATCCGAATCGGGTAAGCTTCGGGGTACGGAAAACCCTTCCCGGGATCACGCCTGCTGTCTTATAGAATTTTCCATCCATTCCCTCCATCTCCTCATGGAGATACATAAAACCTCCGCATTCCGCAAGGCAGGGCATTCCGTTTTTGAGGGCATGGGCAATGTCCCGGCGCATCCCGCTGTTTTTTTCCAGCGCTTCCCCGTTCAGCTCGGGATAGCCGCCATACAGCAGCAGGCCGTCCAGATTTTCCGGAAGGCTCTTGTCATGCACAGGTGAAAAGGTCACAAGCTCTGCGCCCATTTTTTCCAGGAGCCGGAAATTGTCCTCGTAAAAAAAGCAGAAGGCTTCGTCCTTTGCCAGCCCGATCCGCAATTTTTCACCTGTCTCCGTAACGGGGCTGCTGACCGTTTCCTTTTCATCGGAAATATTCCAGTCAAATGCTTCATCGTCCGTAAGCTCCTCCGGTATGGTAAGCTCCGGCGCATCCTCTGCAAGCTTTAAAATACCATCCACATCAAGACTTTTTTCCAGAATCTCGGAAAGCCTGAAAAGCCTCTCCTTAAGCTCCGGGATTTCCTCAGGAAGCACCAGACCAAGATGACGGCTTTCGATCACACAATCTGAAACCTCAGGGACATAGCCCAGCGCCTTCACCCCAAGTTCCTCCTCAACCAGCTTTTTCATCCTTGGATACAGCATAGGTGACATCTTGTTGAAGATCACACCTTTGATCCGGCTGTTTTCCCTGTATTCCAGAAATCCCTTTATGTAGGCGGCAAGAGAAACACTCATTCCTTTACTGTTCACGATCAGAATAACCGGCGTGTCCGTGGCTGCGGCCAGGTCATAGGCACTGGCCCTGGTGCTGATTCCGCCCACGCCGTCATAGTATCCCATCACGCCCTCCATTACGGCAATCTCACAATCCCCGGCGTTCTGCCCCAAAAGATAGCGTGTCCGTTCTTCGGAAATGAAAAAAGTATCCAGATTCCGGGATTTCGTACCAATGACACGGCTGTGGAACATGGGGTCAATATAATCCGGCCCGCACTTAAAGGAAGCGGTTTTGATTCCCCTGTTCACCAACACCTGTAAAAAGCCGCAGGTGATCAGCGTTTTTCCGCTTCCGCTGGCTCCCGCCGCAAGAAGGATCCTTGGAATCCTCATACCTTACCTTCCTTTCCCACCTGAACAGGTGATAATATAAATAGGGTTTTCGCCCATCATCATGTGATATCTTCCCACATTTTTGGAGCGCGCAGCCCCAAGCTGTACGATTTCTGTTTCTTCAAAGGCAAACTCCTGCATGACCTGCAGCGCCTCTGTAACGGTTTCCAGAGTAATGCAGTTGATCACGATCCGCACCCCGGGATTTTTGTCCAGCAAAAGAGACACGATCTCTCTCAGATTGCCTGAGGAGCCTCCGATAAAGGCATGTGTAGGAGACGGCAGCTCCTCCATGGCGCCAGGTGCTTCTCCTTTTATGATCACCAGATTGTCCGCTGCAAACTTCCGCTTATTCTCCTCCAGAAGTCCGGCGGCCTCCTCTTTTTTCTCTATGGCGTAGACCATTCCCTGAGAAGCCCTCAAAGCCATTTCCACAGAGACGGAGCCTGTTCCCGCACCAACATCATAGCAGATGGAATCCGCCGAAAGACGGAGCTTTGCCAGCGACACAGCACGCACCTCTTCTTTTGTCATAGGCGCTTTGCCCCGGATAAAGGCATTGTCCGGAATTCCGTGTGTGGCATTGCAGGGTACTGCCTTTTCGTTGTACGCACAGACAACGCTCAGTGCATCTCCCTCATACTCTGTCAGTTCCTCTGCTTTTTTCACAAAGATCGTTTCATTTTCATAGGACAGGTTTTCTCCCACATAGAGACGCACGCCGCCCATTCCGTAATACACAAGCTTACGTGCAAGCTTTGCCACCCCGTCCTTTGTACCGAGAATGGCAAAAACCTTTTGGCTGCAGCGGATCTCAGAAACCAGATTACAGCTTCTGCCGTGGGCGCTCACAAGCCTTGCATCATCCCAGGACAATCCGATCCTGGACATAAAATAAACCACGGAGGAAATACCGCAGATGACCTCCACGTCCTCTCCCAACCAATCCAGAAGCTTTTTCGCTCCGCTGTAAAAGCCCACATCACCCGAAAGAGCTATCACAATCTTCTCATATTCCGGGTGATTTTTGATGTATTCTCCGATTTTTTCACTGTTATATTCATATAAAACAGGCTGATGAGGCTCCCGCACCGCATCTGCCATCCGCTTTGCCCCGATGATCAGGTCTGCTTCCCGCACTGCCTTTTCTCCGGCAAGTGTCAGGGTGGAGCGGTCGCCCATTCCGATTCCCAAAAGGGTCACATGGGATTTCAATTCAAATCCAAATTGCCCGGCAAGCATTTTTTTGCATTCCGGAACTGACATGCCCTCCTCCTTCAGGGGACGGCCTATGATCACAGGCACCGCACCGCACAAAAGGGCGGCATCGATTTTTTCCTGAAAGCCGCCTGCTTTTCCGGTATCCTTTGTCACAAGATAGCGGCACTCATACTGCCGCAGCATAGCGGCATTCAGCTCCATGGAAAAGGGCCCCTGCATCCCGATAAGATGCTTTCCCTCAAATCCATAGCTTTTGCAGGCTTCCATCACAGACGGCAGAGAGAGCACCCTTGCGTACAGCCGTTCTCCGAAATCAGGGAGCGCCGTATATTTCTGCAGCTCCTTGCTTCCGGTAGTGAGAAGGATATTGCCTTTTGTGCCCTTCAGATACTCGATGGCTGCTTCCGTGTCTGCCACATAGACAGCGCTGTCTGCGTGATTTCCTTCCTCCCGGAGCACTCTCTGATAGGATACCCCTGCATTTTCACAGGCGCACCGGATATTGGCAGTCACCTCCGCTGCATAGGGGTGCGTGGCATCCAGGATAAGGCGGGGCGACATCTCCCCAAAAAGCTGTTCCATCTCTTCCTGGGTCAGTCTTTTAGAGCTGACCTTCAGATACTCTCCTTCTGTCAGCGATTTGCTGCCGTATTCGGTAGCAACACAGGCATAGACAGGAATCTTTTTTTCTGCCAGAAAGCGGCAGATCTCATAACCCTCCGTTGTGCCTGCAAATACGACCACATCATACATCTCTGTATCCTCTCGGTGTTACCATTTTTCCGTTGATATTTTTTGTCTGGGAATTTCCCACAAATACGGTGGTAAACATGTCTACCTTTGTATCGCGAAGCTCTTTCAGTGTCATAACCTGGGCTGTCTCACCCTCACGGGCAATATTTGCAACCGTTCCGCACACGGTATCCGGTGACTTATACTGCATCATCAGATCACATGCCTTCTGGAGATAGTCATGGCGTTTGTGACTGGACGGATTGTAAAGGCAGATCACAAAATCCGCCTGGGAAGCGCCCAAAAGGCGTTTTTCAATCTTTTCCCATGGAGTGAGAAGGTCACTTAAGCTGATCAGACAGAAATCATGGATCAGCGGAGCACCCAGAACAGAGGCTCCTCCAAGAGCGGCGGTCACACCCGGCACCACCTCAAGCTCAACCTCCGGGTATCTCTCCCCGATTTCATACATCAGACCTGCCATTCCATATACACCTGCATCACCGCTGCAGATCATGGAAACGGTCTGTCCTTTTTCCGCCTCGTCAAAGGCAAGGACGCAGCGATCCACTTCTTTACGCATAGGCGTGGTGAGAAAGCCTTTTCCAGGAAAATGATCCTTTACAAGATCCACATAAACCGTATATCCCACAATGATATCGCTTTCTTCCAGCGCACGGACAGCAGCACCTGTCATCTCCTCATAGGCGCCTGGTCCGATTCCTACCACATAAATCTTTTTTTCTTTACTCAAAACGTATCCTCCAATCTTCTATGGCAAGAGCGGCCGTCACGCCGTCTGCCGCCTGTTTCTTCTCTATCAGATTTCCCCCGCAAGCCCCGAGAACTGCGCTTCTCTCACAGACGTTATCAACACCCACTGTTTTTTTCACAAAGGCAGAAGGGGTAAAGTCTCCCTGCAGCGCCAGAAGCTCCTCTTCCGAAAAGGTCTGGAACGGAAGCTTCCATTTTTCGGAAAGGGCCAAAAGCCCTTCCTCGTCTTTTTTCAGGTCAATGCTGTACAAGCCCTTCAGTGCTTCCCTGTAAACCGCGGCGCTTTCCAGGCACCGTTCTGCGGCACGCATGGTGCCCTCTCCATCCTTTCCTCTCCGGCAGCCCATGCCAAGGCTTACCACAGAAGGGACTACATGGACGGTGGATGAAAAGGGGTTGCAGTCTTTATGGATCGTTACCGCGATCCCGATTTCCGGCACCTCATCATGAGCATCTGTCAGTCCTTCCGGCAGCTCCCCTTCCCAGGGAAACTCGCTGTAAAATCCCACCTTTTTTCCTGCAAGCAGTGCGGCGGAGACTTCCTTTGCCGCCTTCATGTTGAAAATGGCGCAGCCGTTTTTCTTCGCAAACACATCCACTGCAAACCGGCTGTGCAGGTCTGTGGCTGTTGTCACCACGGGAACTGCTTTCAGGATCTCAGCCGCCGCCAGCGCAAGGTCATTGGCTCCTCCCAGATGACCTGACAGCAGGGAAATCACAAATTTTCCGCACTCATCTGCCACCAGCACGGCAGGGTCCGTCTTTTTTGACGCCACAAAAGGGGCAATGCTTCTCACGGCAATGCCGCAGGCTCCGATAAAAATGATCCCATCCGCCTGCTCAAACTGTTCCTCTGCCCAGCTTTTGCAGGATACCGGAATAGAATCCGGCAGATATTTGCTCTTTCCGGAAAGGGACACTTCATATCCATTCTTCTCAAGTCCCTCTTTCAGCTTTTCCCCTGTCTCCCATCCGGTCAGGCTGTAACAAATCATGGATATTTTCATACTTTTATTCTGTTGCCTCACGGAATTCTGTTGTAAAGCCCGGGTCATAGAGCTTGGAACGCTCATAGTGGGCCGTATTTACGCAGTCGCCGATGATCATCAGCGCTGTCTTCGTAATATTGTTCTCTTTTGCCGTCTGCGCCAGGGTTCCCACGGTGCAGACAAATTTCTTTTCGTCATCCCAGGTTGCCTTGTATACAATGGCTGCCGGAGTATCCTCGCGGTAGCCGCCCTCGATCAGTCTGCGGCTTAATTCCTCCAGCATTCCTGTACTTAAAAATACCACCATAGTAGCCTGATGTGCAGCAAAGGACTGAATACTCTCCTTTGCCGGAACAGGTGTCCTGCCTTCCATTCTGGTAATGATCACACTCTGGGAAATATCCGGAAGGGTATATTCCAGATTCAGTGCGCTTGCAGCACCGCAGAATGCACTGACACCAGGGCAGTAATCGTATGGGATACCTTTTTCGTCCAGCACATCCATCTGCTCGCGGATGGCCCCGTAGATACATGGATCGCCTGTGTGGAGACGCACTGTTGTTTTTCCAAGCGCTTCCGCTTTTTCCATAACAGACAGCACTTCCTCCAGGGTCATTTTGGCACTATTATAAATGGTGCAGATATCCTTTGTGTATTCCAAAAGCTGCGGATTTACCAGAGAGCCTGCATAAATCACCACATCTGCTTCTTCAAGATATTTCTTTCCTCTCACTGTGATCAGGTCCGGTGCGCCCGAACCAGCTCCTACAAAATGAATCATCCTTTACTCTTCTCCTTTATCCTTTACAATGATCAGGGAATAATAGCCTGCATCATCGGGAATCTCGTCAACAGTTCTGTATATTTTTTCATCCGGCATTCCGCAGTTTTCGATCATCATACCGTTCTCACCCAGAGCCTTGATCTGCTCCTTTACGGTCTTCATTTTCTTTCCTGCTTTCATCAGGACCTTAGTTCCCGGAAGCTTTAAAGCCTCCTCAATCTGATAGGAAGCCGGGATCACATGAAGGGGCTCTGCTTTCTCCACAAGACCTTCATTAAATCTGGCTGAAACAGCGCAGAAGGATGTGATTCCGCATACGATCTCGGTTTCATAGCCAAGCTCCTGGATCCGTTTATGTACGTAAATATAAGTGGAATAAACCGTAGGATCTCCCAGAGTGAGAAAAACCACATTGTTTCCTGCATCAAGCTCTTTTTTGATTACTTCAGCACCCTGGGCGTGATAGCGCTCCAACTGCTCCTTATCCTTTGTCATAGGAAACACAACAGGGATCAGACGTTTTTCATCAATTTCCGGATAGGCGCCTTTCATAATTTTATAAGCTACTGTTTCCTGCGGGATCTTACCCGGCAGCGCGATCACATCCGCCTCTTTTGTAAGGCGAAGCGCCTTCAGGGTGATCAGTTCCGGATCTCCCGGTCCTACACCGATTCCAAATAATTTTCCGCTCATTTTTTCTTCCTCCATCTCTATTTTTGTGCTTGGATTTTCTTTATCAGCTCTGCGGCATCCTCCGTCTGCCCCAGGTAACCGTAAGTATTATTAAAAACCACGGCCCCCAGCAGGATCTGCTCATAGGAGCGGTGATTCAGATAAAACTGGATCCTCGTCATGATTTCTTTCATGGTGTCCTCCAGTATGCCATTCTCATGGATAATGTCAAGGGCTTCATCAGTGGTGCCGCTGTTCAAAACAGCTTTTGCACATTCCAGACTGCCCCCTGCACGTATGGCATTTGAAGCCAGTATCTCCACACGGCTGTCTGCACTGTGGGAATGAGTATTCATAATCCCTCCGGCAACTTTTGCAAATTTACCGATATGGGAAACAAAAAGGATCCCCTTCACGCCCATGTCGATCGCCATATCAATGGTTTCGCCCACATAGTTGCTGCACTTGATATTTCTCTCAAAAGGCAGGTCCATATGCTCCCGCAGATAATCCGCTCCATAATTTCCCGGGGTTACCAACAGATACTCCTCACCCTGGGTGAAATGCTGCTTCATCTCAACATGGATGCTTTCCACCAGCGCTTTTTCGCTCATCGGCTCCACGATTCCCGTGGTTCCAAGGATGGAAATACCTCCCACGATGCCCAGTCTTGGGTTAAAGGTTTTCTTTCCGATTTCCACCCCCTGTGGGACGGAAATGGTAATTTTCAAGCCTCCTTCATAGTCGTGGGAATCCGCCGCCTCTCTCGCCTCACGCAGGATCATGGCCTTTGGCACAGGATTGATGGCTGCCTCCCCGATCTTCTGGGAAAGCCCCGGCTTTGTCACACGTCCCACACCAATTCCGCCGTCCACCATCACTCCCGGTTCTTTTGTCCGCTCCGCTGTGGCGTACACCAAAATGCCGTTTGTGGTATCAGGATCATCCCCTGCGTCCTTTTTCACGGCACAGGTTACCTTGTTATCCTCTTTTTTGATGTCATGAAGCTCCAGGCACAGTTCAATCCCTTTTGGCGTCATCAAAGACACATAGGGAAGCTCCTCATCCCCCAAAAGCATATTCACCGCACCCTTGCAGGCAGCTGCTGCGCAGGAGCCTGTGGTGTATCCGAAACGCATTTTTTTCTGTCCCCGGATCACATAGTAATCTTCCAGCCCGGTTTTGTGTTCCATGACCTTTCCTTTCTTTCCATATATCAAAAAAGAAGCTCTGTCTCTGACAACAGAACTTCCCCTTTATAAAACCAGAATCTTCCAGTTGCCGCAGTCAATTCTGTTCCCGAAAAAGCAATCAGTATCTGGCTATACAGTAACGGACTTGTGCAGGAATTCCACCTGCTTCCTGAATTTGCTCTTTCTGTTCTTTTTCCGCTACCAATTATATAATTTTATTGGTGAAAAGTCAATCTGCATTAGAGCATTCTCACCCAATCACCTTGTGATCCAGCCACTTCCTGCTGTGGAAACGGATCAGGAAAATGAATCCTCTCACTGTCCAGTCTGTAAACATACCGATCCATACTG
Organism: Ruminococcus sp. 5_1_39BFAA; assembly: GCF_964240875.1. Taxonomy (NCBI): domain Bacteria; kingdom Bacillati; phylum Bacillota; class Clostridia; order Eubacteriales; family Oscillospiraceae; genus Ruminococcus; species Ruminococcus sp. 5_1_39BFAA. Next base: position 61,783 of record NZ_CAXSVO010000004.1, read on the forward strand.
CCATAGGACCCATTCCCATCCTGCGGATGAGGAATACGCAGAGACAGTAACGGAACAGCCACATGGATATCCCGGAGGTAAGCATGGAAAATTTCACATCTCCGGCTGCACGCATTCCGTAAGCCGGGATGAACGCCCACATCCATACGATCGGCTTCACAAGAGTGATCCAGGCGATCATCTCAAAGCACATCCTGGCACTTTCCGCCTCCATTCCCCCAAGGATGGTGACTGGCTTCGTCAGCGCAAACACAATAAGGCATCCAGTCAGAAGAACCACCTCGGAAACGACGGAAAGCTTTTTGATATAATAAACAGCTTCGTCCTTTCTGCCTGCTCCAAGGCACTCACCTACGACTGTCATAAGACCGATTCCAACACCGATAGCAGCGATGCCGCTTAAGTTTTCCAGAATATTTGTCATGGCCTGCGCTGCAATGGCTACTGTCCCCAGTGTGGAAACGCTGGACTGAATGGCAAGCTTCCCAAGCTGGAACATGCTGTTTTCCACGCCTGACGGGATTCCAAGTCCCAGTATCCGTTTTATCATTCTGCCGTCCGGACGTATTTTCAGATACTGATTTACCACGATCGGCTGTTTGTCCTTATGTAACTGCCACAGCACCACAATGGCGCAGAATATACGTGACAGCAGTGTCGCAATGGCAGCTCCTGCCACACCCATGCCAAAGCCCCAGATCAAAATAGCGTTTCCGCCGATGTTCATAACATTTGATATCACAGAAATGACCATTGGCCCTTTTGTATTTTCCTGTGCCCGGAAGATGGAGGCACCTGCATCGTACAGTGCAATAAAAGGATAAGACAACACAGTATAGAAGAAATAAGTCCGGGATGCCTGCATGACATCCTTCTCAACCTCACCGAAAATAAACCGCAACAACGGTCCCCGACCCACCATACAGATCACCGTCACGCCCAAAGAAATGGCGGTGATGATAAACAGTATCTGCCTAGCAGATCTGTTCGCCTGTTCATAGTTTTTCTGTCCCATATACTGCGAACATATAATGGCGCCGCCTGCTGCTAAGGCGGAAAACGCCTGAATCACAAGTACGTTGATGGAATCCACCAGCGATACAGCGGAAATAGCTGCAGAGCCTACATTGCTGACCATCATGGTATCCACTGTTCCCATCAGTGCATTTAAAAGCTGCTCCATAATAACGGGAACAAGTAAAGCCTTTAACATTTTGTTGGTAAAAAGATGCTGTTGTTCCATAATACACCTCTATCTGTTGATTTCGATGCTATTATACTCCTCTTGCCGCAGATTGCCAGTCCTTTTTTATTCTTTAATCTGTTCTTGTCAATTCCAGCCAACGCGGCTATACTGGTTCTATATGCTACCAGAAGGGAATAACACGATGCAGAGAACACTTACTTATCAGATAACAGAAGAACATGAAGGAATGGAGATACTGGCTTTTCTACGAAAAAAAGGCTTTTCCCGCCATATTCTCTCCTCCATGAAGGCAGATAAGCATTCCATCCTCCAAAACGGAGAACGGGGCTATGGCCACTCTGTCCTGAAAAGCGGGGATATTCTGCGTATTCTTGTTCCTGAAACGGAAGCTGAGGAAAAGATCATTCCTGTAAAAATGGATTTAAAGATCCTCTATGAGGACGAAGATATTCTTGTTTTGAATAAAGATGCGGATGTCCCCATACATCCGTCTATTGGAAATTATGAAAACACTCTGGCAAACGCCGCTGCATACTATTTTGCCCAAAAGGGGGAGCCGTTTGTATACCGCTGTATCAACCGCCTGGACCGTGATACCACAGGTGCACTCATTTTGGCAAAAAACCCATACAGCGCAGCCGTTCTCTCCCAGCAAATGAAACGCCACGAGATCCGCCGAACCTATCTGGCGCTCGTGGAGGGAATCCCGCCCCAGAGCGGAACCATCTCCGCTCCCATTGGCAGAAAAGACGGTTCTACCATTGAGCGGCAGGTTGATTTTGAAAATGGCGAAAGAGCTGTGACACATTTCGAGAGGCTTGCCACATCCCGGGACGCCTGCTGCCGCGGGTTACGTGGCGGCAGCTCCGCCGCAGCGGATGACCCACAGGCGTATTCCCTGCTTGAGCTGCACCTGGAAACAGGACGTACACACCAGATACGGGTGCATATGAAATATCTTGGCTATCCGCTTCCCGGGGATTACCTCTATCATCCCGACTATAGGATCATAGGCCGCCAGCCCCTTCATTCCTACCAAATAGAATTCCGGCACCCAGTGACAGAAAAAGACATGCTTTTCACTGCCCCGGTGCCGGAAGATTTTGTGCGTGCTTTTACTTGTTCTTTTCGTAAATGACCAGAAGCCCCTTTAACAGCAGAACCTCATCCAGAATGATCTCCCGCTTACAATGGGGAACGATTTTTTTCGCAAGACCGCCAGTGGCAATGACCGTAAGCTTTTGCCCCATCTCCTCCTCGATCCTGTCTATAATACCGTCAATCGCAGCGGCATTGCTGTAGATCATACCGCTTTTCATACATTCAATAGTGTTCTTTCCGATAATGCGCTTCGGTGCATCCAGGCTGATCCCGCTTAGCTGGGAGGCATTAGCCGTAAGAGCATTTAGCGAAATTCCCATTCCCGGATAGATCATTCCTCCGATGTAATGCTTTTTCTCGTCTACCACACTTACCGTGCTTGCAGTTCCCATATCAATAACAGCAAGGGGAACCGGATATTCGGCGATTCCAGCAACCGCATTTGCCACCAGGTCAGCGCCAAGCTGTCCTGGATTATCCATCATGATATTCAGTCCCGTTTTTACGCCTGGCCCAAGGACCATAACCTCTTTCTTCATGATCTTTTCGGTTGCAAGCTTTACTGCATTCGTAATCTGAGGCACTACGGAAGAAATGATGCAGCCCTCAATCTCTGTCTCCTTGATCCCGTAAATGTCCACTACTGTTTTCAAGTCAACAGCATATTCCAGCTCTGTTTTTGTGCTGACCGTTGACAGCCGCTCAATAAAATAGGTTTTCTCCCTGTCGATGCAGCCTACTACAATGTTTGTGTTTCCAATATCAATTGCTAAGATCATTTGTTTCCTCCTGCAGAGCCATATGTACCCTTTCCTATGATTTAAGAAAGGCTTCAGGCCCCTGCCTTTGCTGTATTCTTTTTCTCTGCTCCCGGAAGGAGACGCGCCTTATATAAAGCGGCGCCCACAGCTCCGCTCACGATGGTAGCGGAAAACATCTCGCATACTGCGTTGACTCCTACAAAGGTACAGATAAACACGATCACATTTTTACCGCCCATCAGTCCCTGCATATACTCTGTGTTTCCAAACAGAACCACCAGCAGTGTCATAAAAAACAGGGTGTTTAAAAACGCAGAAAAGAATCCTGTCACTGCACAGGATAAATAAATATTCTTGGATTTTTTACGCATTCCCTGGAAAATGTAGCCCAGAAGCAATCCATCCAATAATCTTGGGATAAATCTCTGGATAAATGCCAAAACCGGATTAATGCTGAACAGCATAGCGCCCATGGCACTGGTGCCGCCTACGCCGATGCACTGTAAGAAACTTGTGATACCGAATACAGCGCCTGCGATCGCTCCGCCTACAGGCCCTAACGTAATGGCACTGATGGCAACCGGAATCACATTAAAACTGATGGCAAGAGGCCCTATATTCAGGTAACCGAGAGGTGTGTAGGCCATCAGAAGAAGAACAGCGATCATCAGGCCCAGCATGGTGATTTGTGACGTTTTCAGTTGTTTATTCATTTTTTATCCTCCTTGTTATCGTTCCGTCTGCGGATACAATACGGTGTTGGATTGGCGGGCGTTTTTTCTCTTCTATGTATTTGCCCGCGGTCCTTGGTCAATAAGTTACTGCTCCTCTCCCCTCATTTGAAGGGAAAGAATTTTATCCAGGATTTTTGCGGCTGCATCCTCCTTGCTCATCAGCGGGAGTGACACTTCCTCATCCTTTGTGATCAGGGTCAAAACATTGGTGTCTCCCTGGAATCCGGCGCCTTCTACCTTAAGATTGTTGGCGGCAACCATATCCAGATTTTTCTTAGCCAGCTTTGCCCTGGAATTTTCTATCATATTCTGCGTTTCCATGGAGAAACCGCACAAAAATTGTCCGGGACTTTTGTGTTCGCCCAGGTATTTTAAAATGTCATCGGTACGCTCCAGGGAGATTGACATCTCATCGTCCTTTTTCTTAAGCTTCTGGTCACTTACCATACTGGGCCGGTAGTCCGCCACCGCAGCAGCCTTAATGATGATATCCTGCTCATGGCTTACGGCTGTCACAGCCTCGTACATGTCACGGGCTGACACCACAGGCACTACCTTTACAAAGGGCGGCGGCTCGATGGCAGTACGCCCGCTTACAAGCGTGACATCTGCTCCCCGCAGCATGGCGGCCTTTGCTATGGCATATCCCATTTTTCCGGAAGAATGGTTTGTGATATAGCGGACAGGATCAATGGCCTCCTGAGTAGGCCCTGCTGTCACAAGGACCTTTTTCCCTGCCATATCCTTTTCACAGGCTGCTTCCCTCACAATATAAGATAACAGTGTCTCCGGCTCCGGCATTTTTCCGGCTCCCGTATCTCCGCAGGCCAGATAGCCCGTTGCCGGAGAGATCACTTCATATCCGTAATGCTCCAGAATCTTCAGATTATCCTGTACAACAGGATTTTCAAACATATTGGTGTTCATGGCAGGGGAAATAAACTTTTTGCACTTACATGCCATAACCGTGGTGGTCAGCATATCGTCCGCAATACCATGAGCCAGCTTCCCGATCACATTGGCACTGGCAGGAGCGATCATAACCACGTCTGCCTGTTTTGCAATGGAAACATGCTCCACCTGGAACTGGAAATTGCGGTCAAAGGTATCCACCAGGCACTTGTTTCCTGTAAGTGTTTCAAAGGTAATGGGATTGATAAAGTTTGTAGCGTTCTCTGTCATGAGAACGTGGACATCTCCATGAAGCTTTTTCAATGCGCTTGCCAGATATGCAATTTTATAAGCAGCAATGCTCCCGGTTACTCCTAAAAGGATGGTTTTTCCTTTTAACATACTTTGTTTCTCCCTTCTCCTGCGGTTTCATCTGTAACGTCTTTAATCTACTATGGTAACGGATGTAATGACAGGCTGCTCCTCTGCAGTGATCGTACCGTTATTGTCGGTGGGCTTTGCATCCTTGCAGATGGCATCCACGATCTCCATTCCCTCTGTCACCTTTCCGAATGCAGCGTAATCCCCGTCAAGGAAGGTGCTGTCCGTCTGGACAATAAAGAACTGGGAGCTTGCACTGTCCGGCTGTGAGCTTCTTGCCATGGAGATCACACCTCTCACATGGGAAATGTCATTCTCCACACCATTGTTTTTAAACTCTCCCTTAATGGTCTCATCCGATCCGCCCCGTCCGTTTCCAAGAGGATCGCCGCCCTGTATCATAAAGCCGTCCATGATACGGTGGAAGGTCAGTCCGTCGTAAAAGTCCTCCTGTGCCAGCTTGACAAAGTTGGTCACTGTGATCGGCGCTGTATCTGCATCCAGTTCAATTGCAATGGTTCCGTAGTCCTGAACCTCGATCTCAGCATGATGTGTTCCGCTTAAAGGCTGGTCCGTATTGAGCAGCAGGGTTTCTCCCTCTGTCACATCTCCTGTACCTTCGGAAGCTGCAGAATCCCCGCCTTCGGCCTCATCCTCAGATGCTGCGCTGGGTCCCGCTTCCTCATCGCTCTCGGTGTCTCCGTCTGTAAAACCGGATACCACCTCCTCATCATCCTCTACTTCCTGGTCGGCAGTACCTTCGGTTGTCTCCTCTGCTGTCTGCTTCTCTGTCTCCTTGCTGCCGCATCCAAGGAGAAGCCCTGTGGATAATGCAGCTACACCAAGTACTGTCAAAAATCTACGTCTCATGATTACCTCCTAACTTTTCCCTAACGGATCCTGTCAGGGAAACCAATCTTTCTCTGTACCTTACGCAGTGTTTTGGTTGAGTAATAGCTTGCCTTTTCTGCGTTTTCTTTAATAATAGAGTCAATATATGCTTTGTCCTTGGAAAGTCTCTCAAACTCATCCTGCAGCGGCTTTAACACGCTGATGACAGCCTCGCCCACAGCCGGCTTGAACTCTCCATATCCCTTTCCCTGGAATTCCTGTACTGTTTCGTCCGGTGTTTTTCCTGTACAAGCGCTGTAAATGTCAATGAGATTCTTAATGCCAGGCTGCTCATCACGATACTGGATACAGCCCTCAGAATCAGTCACGGCGCGCTTGCATTTGCGCATAATGGTATCCGGATCATCCATCAGATAAATACTTCCGTTGGGATTTTCATCGGATTTTGACATCTTTTTGGACGGATCCTGAAGACTCATGATCTTTGCCCCCACTTTTCCGATATATGCCTCCGGAACCGTAAATACATCGCCGTAAATGTTGTTGAAACGTTCCGCAATGTTTCTGGTCAGCTCCAGATGCTGCATCTGGTCGATTCCCACCGGAACCACATCCGCCTGATACAAAAGGATATCTGCCGCCATCAGAACCGGATAGGTAAACAGTCCTGCATTAATATTATCCGCATGTTTTGCTGCCTTATCCTTAAACTGGGTCATACGGTTCAGCTCTCCCATATAGGTGAAGCAGCTTAAGATCCATGACAGTTCCGCATGTCCCGATACATGGGACTGATAGTAAATGCAGTTTTTCTTAGGATCGATCCCTGCTGCAATATATAAGGTAAGCAGGTTTCTGGCGCGTTTTCTCAGCACTGCCGGATCCTGTCTCACCGTAATGGAGTGCATATCAACCACACTGTAAAAGCATTCATATTCATCACTTAAGCTGACCCAGTTTTTCAGGGCGCCAAGATAATTTCCCAGAGTCAGGTTTCCGGTAGCCTGCATACCGCTGAATAACACTTTTTTTCCGTCAATCATTATTTCGTCCTCCACAATATTTCCCTGTCAATAAACTAAGCTACAGTTTAGCATTCTATATCAATAAAGTCAAATGCTTCCAAAAATAAAAACGGAAATTCACATAAACTTAACAGGTTTCTCCCTCATGCTTGCCACGGGGATGTTTGTCTGCTAAAATACCTTTAAAAACGAAAGCGAGGGATCAACCCATGGAAAAAATAACAAGCTTTACCATAGACCATATCAAGCTGCAGCCCGGTATTTATGTTTCCCGCAAGGACAAAGCCGGGGACAGCGTGATCACCACCTTCGATATCCGCATGACCTCTCCCAATGAGGAGCCTGTGATGAACACTGCGGAACTTCATACCATCGAGCATCTTGCGGCTACTTATCTGCGCAATCACAAAGAATTTGGCCCCAAAATGCTCTACTGGGGCCCGATGGGCTGCCGGACAGGAAACTATCTCCTTTTGATCGGTGATTATGAATCAAAGGATATTGTTTCCCTTATGACGGAAACCTTTGAATTCATCCGCGACTATGAAGGCGAAGTCCCCGGCGCTTCCCCGAAGGACTGCGGAAACTACCTGGACATGAACCTGGGTATGGCAAAATATCTTGCAAAAAAATACCTGGATGAGGTTCTCTATCACATCACCCCGGACAGACTTGTCTACCCGGACTAAATAATAGCTGATCTGTAGAGCGAAGCCAGCAATGAAAAACCAGCCCTTTCCATGATGATCGGGCTGGTCTTTTTTTCGTATTTTACTGTGCGGGCTGCTCAGCCGCCGGATCTGCTGCTGCCGGATCAGCTGCCGCTGCTGGGTCTGCTGCAGGATCTGCCGCAACCGGACTTACATAATCGCCAGATGCGTAAACCGTCTGTCCGTTGTAGTTGACCTCAATCCATCCATTCTCGCATACACCTGTGCTGGTAAGCTGAGTGCCGCCTGCAACGCCTGCGATAAAGGTAGCCTCTGCATTACAGTCTGCACGCAGATTGATATCTGTATTTGCCACATACACGCCATCCTTTTTCTCCACATTGACACCGCTGGCAGTCTGTACGATCACAGGTTCCGGTGTAGGTGTTACTTCCGGTGTAGGGGTAACCTCCGGTGTGGGGGTAGGAATCGGTGTAGGAGTTGCCTCAATTACTGTGACAGTAGCGCCTGCGCCCTCGTCAAAGCCACAGCCAGGGATACAGAGAGCTGCTCCCAGCAAAAGTATCAGTAATCCTGCTTTTTTCTTCATAATAATATTCCTCCTTTTCAAAGCATTTCCGCTCTGATGTCATTCTCACATAATTCATTTTGGCCCATTTAAAGCAATCCCATGTTTTTCCTTTAAATAGTTACAATAAATATACATGATTATTACAGATTATGCAAGAGTCTATTTCCTGTTTTCTCAAAGAGCACTTCCACTCTGCCGCCGCAGATCATCCCTATACTCGCCGCGCTCTCCTGGGAAAGCTCATAAACAGCCGTCTCTGTAACGGAGACATTTGCACAGTGCTGCATTGCAAGGAATTCCACGCTGCCTCCGCCTATACTGCCCGCCGTTCTGTCCGGTGCTTCCACAAACATCTTACTTCCTATACCTCTTGGTGAGGAGCCTGACTGTTTTACAATAGTCATCATCACGCCCTCACGACCGCTCAGTACAGCATCCTCCACCTTCTGATCACAGTATACCCCGGCATGGCTGTTTTTCACCTGAATGATCTGTGCCATAATGCTCACTGCAACCTCCTCCGGCAGCTTTCCTCCGATGGGCAGTCCGATGGGCGCGTGAAGGGTATCCAGCAGCTTTTGTCCGAATCCCTCTTCAAGAAGCTTTTCTCTTGTCACTCTCACCTTATTTTTACTTCCGATCATTCCCAGATAAGAATACGGCCTTTCAAAAATCTGGCGCACACACATGGTATCACCTGCATGGCCTCTTGTTACGATCACATAATAAGCGTTTTCATACCGCGGTATAAATTTATCCAGATCCTCGAAGCTTCCTGTGATCAGTTCGTCAGCATCCGGAAATTTCTCTTTTGTCACAAAGTCTTCTCTGTCATCCATTACGGTAACATGAAAGCCGAGCATTTTCCCCAAATGAGCGCATGGTCTGGACACATGGCCTCCGCCTAATATCACAAGGTGAGGATTTTTCAGATACAGCTCCACGAAAACCGTTGTCTCTCCTACCCTGAAAGTGCCTGTTTCTTCTGCTTCCAGAATATCTTTTTCAAAGGGCTTCCAGTCTGTATCATTCCCGGTCAGGTCCACACATTTTCCATTCTTCACCATGCACCTGCTGCCCATATGTGTGCCATCCAGCAAAACCGCTGACTTTACCTTTCCCTGTAATTCCAATGCCTCGTAAATTCCCCTGTACATTCCGGTCCTCCTCCCTTTTTATTCCCGCGAAGCAATGAGCCAGGCAGCCGTGCTTGCACGGATATTTGGCGAATGCTGCGGGGTATTTAACTGCCTACAGATTAACAGATAATAACTTTTTTGTAAATCCCTAAAAATAATTATGATTTTTGATGTGCAGCAAGAAATATTGATTGAGCTTTTACCTCAGCTATATTATAATGGCTTTATATTATCTGCCGGCTGGCCCAGCCTCAGATAAAAAGAAAAGAGGGAGGATAAAAAGATGGATTCTGCATTATATGCAAACTATCTAAACATCTTAAAACACGAATTGGTTCCTGCTCTGGGCTGTACGGAACCGATTGCCATTGCCTATGCTTCCGCAAAGGCCACCCAGATACTTGGAGCTTTTCCTGACTCCATTGAGATGAGCTGCAGCGGAAACATCATCAAAAACGTAAAGGGCGTCACGGTTCCCAATTCCGGCGGCATGAAAGGGATCGATGTGGCAGCAGTTCTTGGTGCTGTAGGCGGAAATGCGGACCGCGCTCTTGAGGTGCTGGAAGAGATCACACCGGAGCACATTCAGCGGACAAAGGAACTGGTTAAGCAGCGCATCTGTTCCTGTACTCTTGTAGACGGCGTAGCCAATCTTTATATCACAGCAAAAGTGGTAAAGGGGGACAGCTTTGCCCAGGTAACCATCGTCAATCACCACACCAATATTACAAAGATCGTGAAAAACGGTGAGGTTCTACTGAACAAGCCGGTGGAGGCAGAGGACGATGATGCGGGAGTGGATAAAGCCACTTTGACGGTAAAGGATATCCTTGATTTTGCTGATCAGGTAAGGATGGAGGATATTGAGGAGATCATTGACCGTCAGGTACGCCTGAATTCCGCCATTTCCCAGGAGGGTCTGGACAACAATTACGGTGCCCAGATCGGCAAGACACTGATGCACGTGTGGGGAAAAAGCGCTACCACCCGCGCCTGTGCCAGAGCTGCAGCCGGAAGCGATGCACGTATGGGCGGCTGTTCCATGCCCGTTGTGATCAATTCGGGCAGCGGCAACCAGGGAATCACCGTCTGTATGCCTGTGGTAGTCTACGCACAGGAATGGGAGGTTTCCCGCGAAAAAATGTTCCGCGCGCTTGTTGTGAGCAATCTGGTGGCAATTCACCAGAAGTATTACATCGGAAGCCTTTCCGCATATTGCGGTGCCGTAAGCGCGGCCTGCGGAGCCGGAGCCGGTATTACCTATATGTACGGCGGAAGCTACGAACAGGTTTCCCTTACCATTATCAATACCCTTGGAAACGTGGGCGGTATTGTATGTGATGGCGCAAAGCCGTCCTGCGCCGCAAAAATCGCATCTTCTGTGGATGCTGCTCTTATCGCATTCCAGCTAAGCATCCAGAACAAAAGCTTTCTTCCCGGCGAAGGACTTATCAAGGGAGATGTTGAGGAAACCATCAAGAGTATGGGCTACATCGGTCGTGTAGGCATGAGAGCGACGGACACAGAGATTTTGAATGTCATGATCGACCGTGTAAATGTAAACCAGGAATGCTGATCTTATATAATTTATGAAGGGGGATTTGTAACATGAAGAAAAACAGCTTTTTTTCCAGCCTGCCGTTTAAACTGCTGGTAGGCGTGGTACTTGGTATTGTGGTGGGGCTTATTTTAAATGCCACAGATGAATCCGGCATTACCACTGCGATCCTGAATCTGGTCGTTACCTTAAAATATATTCTTGGACAGGTGATCACCTTCTGCGTACCGCTGATTATCATCGGATTTATTGCGCCATCCATTACAAAACTTGGCAGCAGCGCTTCCAGAATGCTTGGCGTTGCCATCGCTATCGCCTACGCATCCTCTCTGGGTGCAGCTCTGTTTTCCATGGCAGCCGGCTACGCGCTGATCCCGCACCTTTCCATCGCAACTAATGTGGAAGGTCTGAAGACCCTGCCGGATATCGTATTTGAGCTTGCCATTCCTCAGATCATGCCGGTTATGAGCGCACTTGTATTCTCTGTTATGATCGGTCTTGCTGCTACCTGGAACAGGGCAAAGCTTATTACAGGCGTACTGGATGAATTCCAGAAGATCGTGCTTTCTCTGGTTTCCAAGATCATCATCCCGATCCTGCCTGTATTTATCGGCTTTACCTTCTGTGCCCTTGCTTACGAAGGCTCTATCACCAAACAGCTTCCTGTATTTTTACAGGTTATCATCATCGTACTGATCGGACACTTTATTTGGATGGCGCTCCTTTACGGCCTTGCCGGAGCTTATTCCAAAGAGAATCCTATGGAGGTCGTAAAGCATTACGGACCGGCATACCTGACAGCAGTGGGAACCATGTCCTCCGCAGCTACCCTGGCAGTTGCCCTTCAGTGTGCAGGCAAGTGTAAACCGCTCCGCAAGGATATGGTTGATTTCGGAATCCCGCTTTTTGCAAATATCCATCTCTGCGGCTCCGTACTTACAGAGGTATTCTTCTGTATGACAATCTCCAAGATCCTGTACGGCGCAGTTCCGTCCCTTGGAACCATGATCCTGTACTGCGTACTCCTTGGCGTTTTCGCCATCGGCGCACCTGGTGTTCCCGGAGGTACCGTTATGGCTTCCCTCGGCATCATCACAGGTGTCCTGAAGTTTGATGATGCAGGAACCGCTCTGATGCTTACCATCTTTGCTCTCCAGGACAGCTTCGGAACTGCCTGCAACGTAACCGGCGACGGTGCCCTGACTCTGATCCTTACAGGATATGCAAAGAAGCATAACATCAAAGAACAGCATATCAGCATTGATTTATAAAAACAAATGCAAATTAGGCGCTGCAGAAATCTGCAGCGCCCCTTTTGTCTCCGGGAAAGCTCTCCGTTTACTCTGTGCGCCAAGGAAGTGCACACTTTTTATCAAATCTGTTTTTTTCCTCTGTAAATATAAGTACCAAGCTTCTCTTTCACTACATTTCCATCCTCAACAGCCAGGTTTCCCCGAAGAAATACCTTATCGATTCCTCCGTGAAGTGCGAATCCCTCAAAGGGATTGTTATCCGTATTGTATAGATGGGTCTTTGCAGAGATCACGCTCTCCTTTTCCGGATCAAATACTACAATATCCGCGTCGCTTCCCTCTGCGATCACGCCTTTTCTGGGGTAAACGCCATAGAGCTTCGCAGGATTTTCACTCAGCAGGCTGCACATCTGCTCCTGGGTGATCTTTCCCTCTCTGACACCGTAGGTATAGAGAAGCGTTCCTCTCGTCTGTACTCCCGGCAGGCCGCCCGGAATCTTTGTAAAGTCATCTTTTCCAAGTGCTTTCTGCTCCCAGGTAAAGCTGCACTGGTCCGTTGCCACTGTCTGGATATCACCCGCTGCAAGAGCCTTCCAAAGACATTCCTGATCCTCTTTTTTTCGGATAGGAGGCGCGCAGACGAATTTTGCGCCCTCAAAATCAGGGCGGGAATACACACTGTCCTCCAGAAGAAGGTACTGCGGGCAGGTCTCCGCATAAACCGTCTGTCCTTTTGCCCTGGCACTCATGATCTCCTCATAAGCCTTTTGGTTGGTAAGATGCACCACCATCACCGGCGCACCAGCTTCCTCTGCAATTACCAGAAGCCTATGGACAGCCTCTGCTTCCATGGTATCCGGACGTACAAGTGGATGATTTTCCGGTTCCAGACGTCCCTGTGCTTTAGCTTCTGCGATCAATGCGTCGATCACACCTGCATTCTCACAGTGTACACCGGCAAAGCAGCCGGATTCATTCAGCTTTTTAATAATTCTGTACAGATCCCCGTCGTTTACGATCATAGCCGGATATGTCATATAAAGCTTGAAGCTGGTAATCCCGGCCTCTATCATATCCTGGATTTCCCGCTCTGTTTCCTCATTCCATTCCACGATAGACATATGGAAGGAGTAATCACAGGAGCATTTTCCGTCTGCCTTTTGGTGCCATTTCTCCAGCCCTTCCTTCAGGGTATGACCGCCCTTATCCTGGGATGCAAAATCGATCACCAGTGTGGTTCCTCCGGCAATGGCAGCTCTTGTTCCGGTTTCGAAATCATCCGCAGTCACTGTTCCTGCCACTTCCAGGTCAAAATGGGTATGGCCGTCAATGAATCCTGGAAAAAGCAATTTACCCGATACATCTATGATCTGTGCATCAGGAGCCTCAAGGTCTGCTCCCACCTGAAGAATTTTTTCTCCCTCAGTCAAAACATCAAGCTTTTCGGATTTTGTTCCTGATACAACGGTTCCGTTTTTTAAAAGATACTTCATCATATCCCTCCTTCCTTTTTGCATATTTTATCATATCTCTTTTGTCCCTTCAATAATTTCTGTGCATTTTTCACAATTTTTTTAAGAGTAGAACAATTTTTTTGTAAAAACATCTTTCTATTTTTGTCCAGCCGTGATATGATATTAACAGAATAGGTCTAATTATATTGAAGAAAAGGAGGAAAATAACATGGGAAGACTTACTGTTCTAAAACAAATCGCCCAGGACCTTGCTTCTGAATTTGGTCCGGACTGTGAAGTTGTCATTCATGATCTGAAGACCAATGACCCTGAGCATTCTATCGTATATATTGTAAACGGACATGTCACAGGCCGAAACATAGGTGACGGCCCCTCCGATGCAGTTTTTGATGTTATCCGCCAAAAAAACAAAAAATCCGGGGAACCTGCAGATCACCCCGGTTATCTGATGAAAACCTCGGACGGCAAGATTCTGAAATGCAGTACCTCTTACATTCGGGATGATGACGGAAGCCTCCATTATGTATTTGGGATCAATTATGATATTACCAAGCTGACCATGATCGAAAGCGCGCTTCACAACCTTGTCACACCCCAGAATAAAGAAGAAAAACCGAAACAGATCACTCACAATGTAAATGATCTTTTGAACCGTCTGATCGAAGAGTCTGTAGCTCTGGTTGGAAAGCCTGTGGCTCTCATGAACAAAGAAGATAAGGTTACAGCCATCCAGTTCTTAAATGATTCCGGAGCCTTCCTCATTACAAAATCCGGTGATAAGGTGGCAAATTATTTTGGTATTTCCAAATACACGCTTTACAGTTATATTGATGTAAACAAATAGTACTTTCTTTTAAAACCAAAAGCGGGGAGCAGTTCTTAAGACTGCTCCCTGAATTTTATCGAACCTCTTTTTCCTCTTTGATCAGAAATCCTTTTTCCTTCAATTCTTCCTCAATGCTGTCCAAAACCTCTTCCGATTCCGCAGATACCGTATGGTAATGATAACCGGACGTAATGTTCTTCAAAGGACTGCAGGTACCTCCCTGCAGGTTTTTCAGAAAGGCATCTGCCTTTTTGCGGGAATCCACGGACAGATCTGCCCGTAACTCCCCATATACTTCATGCCTGATAAACACATCCAGCACTTTGCCGCCGCAGTCCACGATCAGGTTCAGTTCCTCCTGAATCCGGCTGTCTTCGTGGCAAACATAAAACACTCTATTGACAGTTCTCGGCATATTGAGGAAATATCCCCTGTTTGTAGAGAGGATTTCATAGCCCTCTGCCCGCAAAAGAGCAATGTCCTGCACGATCACCTGGCGGCTCACATGATAAAGCTGCGCCAGTGCTGTCCCCGATGCCGGTGTTTTACTGCTGCTGATATAGTTGATAATTTCCTGTCGCCGTTCCTCTCCGCTCATGAAACAGTTGCATCCTTTCTATCACTAAACCTTCTTATGCTTCTATGGGATGAAGGTTTTTCATGGAAATGTCAAGAATCGGTGAGGAATGTGTCAGCGCGCCGCTGCTGATATAATCAACACCTACGGATACAAGTCTGTCCACATTTTCCCGTGTAACATTTCCTGAGCATTCCGTTTCCGCTCTGCCATCGATCAGGGCGATTGCCTCCTTCATCATTTCCGGAGACATATTGTCCAGCATAATGATATCTGCCCCAGCCTCCACTGCTTCCTTCACCATTTCAAGGTTTTCTACCTCAATTTCAATCTTCCTTACAAAAGGAGCATACTCCTTCGCCATTTCCACGGCTTTCTGTACGCTTCCTGCCGCACCGATATGGTTGTCTTTCAGCAGGATTCCATCGGAAAGATTATATCTGTGGTTGCAGCCGCCGCCTACGCGGACAGCATATTTCTCGAAAATACGCATGTTCGGTGTTGTCTTTCTGGTATCCAGAAGCTTTGTTTTGCTTCCTTCCAAAAGAGAGGCGATCTGTCTCGTATAGGTAGCGATGCCGCTCATTCGCTGCAGATAATTAAGGGCAACACGCTCTCCTGACAGAAGGACGCGGATATCTCCGTAAACCTTTCCCATAAGCTGTCCCTTTTTCACATTGTCGCCATCCTTTACAAAAAATTCCACACTTGTTTCCGGATCCAGCAGCAGAAAGACCCGCTCAAAAACCGGAAGTCCTGCAATCACGCCGTCCTCCTTGCAGATCAGATCCACTTCACCCTGCTTTGCTTCCCGCATGACGGCATTTGTGGTAATATCCTCGCTTGTAATATCCTCCTGCAGTGCCTGCATGATCAGATGGTCTACATTTAACCCCATGGTAATCTCATTCATCTTTTTTGTTCCGCCCTTTCGATTTCGTCACGCACCTTCTGTGCATAGCATTCTCTCAGTTCTTTTTCA
Organism: Ruminococcus sp. 5_1_39BFAA; assembly: GCF_964240875.1. NCBI lineage: Bacteria > Bacillati > Bacillota > Clostridia > Eubacteriales > Oscillospiraceae > Ruminococcus > Ruminococcus sp. 5_1_39BFAA. The sequence goes on from NZ_CAXSVO010000004.1 coordinate 77,787, forward strand.
TTTTCCAACAGCCTGCATGTTTTTTCATCCAGCTTTTCTATGATTACCCCGGCTATATCCGAAGCTTTCTTCCAGTCTACCTCATTTTCCCATTTTTTGCAAATGTCTAATGCAGCTCTCTTGGCAAACACCAGACTTTCCAGCAGGGAATTGCTCGCCAGCCTGTTTGCGCCGTGAACGCCGTTGCAGCTTGTCTCGCCTGCTGCGTAGAGATGTTCCATAGTGGTCCGGCTGTTTTTGTCAACCTTTACGCCGCCCATAAAATAATGCTGGGCAGGAACTACCGGAATACACTCCTTCGTCACATCAAAGCCTTCTTCCAGGCAATGCTGGTAGATATGCGGAAAATGAGTCCGTATTTTTTCCTCGCCAAGCGGACGCATGTCAAGCCATACGTGAGGCATCCCGTCTTTTTTCATCTGTTCATGGATTTTCTGTGAAAGGATGTCTCTGGGCAGCACCTCGCTTGCAAAACGCTCCATATTTTTATTGTAAAGATATGCACCCTCTCCTCTCACTGACTCAGAAATCAAAAATCTCCGTCCCGGAACCTTGGAATAAAGAGTTGTGGGGTGAATCTGCACATACTCCGGATGCTCCAGCTCTACGCCGTGCTTCAGAGCAAGGGCAAGGGCATCCCCGGTAAGGTGTGGAAAATTTGTGGAATGCTCATAAAGTCCGCCGATTCCGCCGCAGGCCCAGATGGTATAGGCGGCTTCAACAGCAGTCAGATTTTCCTGCGGATCCCGCATAATAATTCCATAACAATGGTTTTCTTTTTCCAAAATCTCAACCATTGTCTCCTGCTCCATAAGGGTTACATTGGGAAGCTTTTGTACCTGTTCCAGAAGCTTGCCGGTGATCTCTTCCCCTGTAATATCCTCGTGGTAAAGGATCCTTGCCCTTGAATGAGCGCCTTCTCTGGTATACAAAAGCTCTCCGTCCTGTCTGGCAAAATCCACGCCCCAGGCCATCAGCTCTTCTATGACCGCTCTGGAAGAGCGTATCATAATGTCTACGGATTCCCTGCGGTTCTCATAATGCCCTGCTTTCATGGTGTCCTCCATAAAAGCCTCATAATCCTCCTCATCGTGCTGGACACAGATTCCGCCTTGTGCCAGATAGGAATCGCTTTCTGTAAGCATTCCTTTTGTTATCATGAGAATCTGTTTGTCTTCCGGCAGATGGAGCGCAGCAAAAAGCCCTGCCACTCCGGTTCCCACGATCATAATATCCGTCTTTATCTTTTTCATTACGCCCACCAATCTCTTTACTTTCCTGCTTCCAGCATCCTTGCCAGCGGAATAAGGCAGGCTTCCTGTACTTTGCTGTCCACAAATACTTCTCCGGTATGATTTTTCAGACAATCCCGTACTCTCTCCAGGGTAACTTCCTTCATGCTGGCACAAGTCTGTCCACCTGCAACCGGGTAGAAGCTTTTATCCGGGTTTGCCTCTTTTAATTTATAGAACACGCCGTTTTCTGTTCCGATAATGAACTCTTTTTTAGGACTTTCCGTTGCATAATTGATGATCGCAGAGGTGCTTCCGATAAAATCGGAAACTGCCAGGATTTCCGCCCTGCATTCCGGATGTACCAGAACTTCCGCTTCGGGATGAAGCTTCTTTACCGCTTCAATGGACTCCTTTGTAACCTCTTTATGTACATAGCAGTAGCCCTCTCCCGGTATTACATTTTTCTCCGGAACTTGCTCTGCAACATAGGAACCCAGATTGCCGTCAGGAATGAAATAGATATTATGATTTGGAAGGCTCTTTACGATTTTCACAGCATTTGCAGAGGTTACACAGATATCAGAGAGTGATTTCAGCTCTGCTGTGGAATTGATATAACAGACAACTGCCAGATCCTCATATTTTTCCCGCATTTCCTTTATTTTGGCAGCAGATGCCATATGTGCCATGGAACAATCGGCCTCCGGCATGGGCAGCAAAACGTTTTTTTCGGGATTGAGGATTTTTGCACTTTCTCCCATAAAGGTCACACCAGCAAATACAATGGTGGATGCGTCCAGGGTTGTGGCTATTTTACTTAAATAAAAAGAATCTCCTATATAATCTGCGCATTTCTGCACTTCCTCCGGTACATAATAATGAGCCAGGATTACCGCGTTATGCTCACGCTTCAATTCCTGGATCTCCTCATAAATCTGGTTCACTTGTATTTCCTCCCTTATTCTTCTGGAAAATTCACTTGATTCCCCGCCAATTTACTGCGGGTGTTTAATTTTGTCATATTATACAGCAAGTGATTACAAGTGACAAGACAGTTGTTGAATTGTACTGTAAATTATACAATTGGTCCGGACTGCGATAAATACTGCTCTATTCCTGCATTTCAAGGCGATGGGCTTCCTTATAGATTTCGCATGCACCATGATGAATGCAGGAACTATGTGCACAGTCCATAAAAGACAGGACTCTCTTCCCATCCTGTTCCTCGTATTCGCAGCACACGGTCTGTGTTCCGTTGCATGTCCGGCAAAAACCGGATATAAATTCCTCCTGGATTTCCATGTCACTCTTCCCCTTTCTGTTTTCTTAACTCATTTATGTTTTTCTCCCTTACTTTACAGGATTTTAGCTCAATATTCCACCCTGTTTTCTTTTTATCCTATTTTTTTCATTGTATTTCCATCCCGGCGGACTTATAATAAGGATATCAGAATCCGTATGGTTTGGTGCTGAAATTTATGAATAACATGGGAGGATGTTATGAATCAGGAATTATATGACGAGGCAGTACGTTCCAGTGTACTTTCCAGGAAATTGATCGACCAGCTTCTTGAGAGCATGAGCTACAGCAGCATTTCATTTATTAACTGGACCGTTGAGGTTTTAAAGGTCATTAAGACGCGGCTGGACCGCGGAGATAAAATCATGGATGAAGTATCAGGTGTCACTTACACCTCCGCTTCCTTTCATGATTTTGTAAAGAAAAATTTTTCTTCCTACATTGAGAGCCAGGTATTTGCTGCCCCGGGCAAAAAGGAAAAGGTCTATTTTACTCTGAATGCCTGCGAGGACGGCTATAATCTGATCATGGCTGACTCCTCACGGAACAAGACTTATGAGTGGATCTCATCTTTAAGTGAGCGCTTCTCACTGGTACGCATGATCGCCACCGGAATCGTATATATCAAAGATGTAAAAAACAATTCCTATCAGCCCTTTATCTCAGGAAACGGTAAATATTGCCGTTATGATCAGGAAACAGGGCATATCGTAGAGCTTTAAAAAATTGCGGCAGACCCCTTTTTCCGGGAATCTGCCGCTTTATTTTAGTCCGAAAGCTTATGAATGAATAACCCGCTTCGCAGCTTCGGTTCGAACCAGGTTGACTTCGGAGGCATCAGCTTGCCCTCGTCTGCAATCCCCATCAGCTCCTCCATGGAGGTGGGATACATTGCAAATGCCACGCCTGCCTCCCCCGCCATATCTGCCAGTTCTGAAAGCCTATGGCTGCCGCCTACAAACCGGATCCTGTCATCGGTTCTTGGATCCTTTATGCCAAGCACCGGAGACAGCACCCGATCCTGAAGGATTTCCACATCAAGCTGCCCCACAATGTCTTTCTTTTGATAAATATCCGGCCATGCTTTCAGATGATACCAGCAGCCATCCAGATACATTCCCATACAATGCTTTTCAACTGGCTTACATGGAAAACCGGGCATTGCCATCAGCTCAAAATTAAACTTCAGGCTTCCTAAAAAGGCTTTCTCCGTAAGACCGTTCAGATCCCGCACCACACGGTTGTAAGGCAGGATCGTCAACTGTTCACAGGGAAATACTACTGATAAAAAATAATTGAACTCTTCCTCACCTGTGTAGCCCGGATTCTCCTGTCGCCTCTTTAAGCCTACCTTCACCGCAGAAGCTGCTCTGTGATGACCGTCTGCAATGTATATCGAAGAAATCTTTCTAAACTCTTCTCCAATGGTCAAAATCTCAGCTTCACCGTCAATCACCCAGACACGATGGATAATCTCATCCTCATTGGCAAAATCATAAACCGGCGCATGAGCTGCTTTCCACTGCCCGATCACATCCGTAAGCTCCTGTGTATAGCGGCACGCCAGATAAATGGGGCCTGTATTGGCATCGCACACATCCACGTGATGGATCCTGTCCAGCTCCTTATCCTCCCGTGTCAGCTCATGCTTCTTCACTACATTGTTCAGATAATCATCAATAGATGCACAGCCCACGATTCCAGTTTGGGTTTTTCCCTTTCTCACCAGCTCATATATGTAATAACAGCTTTTCTTATCCTGGATAAAAGTGCCGTCCTCTTCCATTCGCAAAAGGTTCTCCCTTGCCTTCTCATAGACAACTGAGTCATATAAGTCTGTCTCCTGCGGCAGATCCATCTCTGCCCTGTCCACATGCAGAAAGGAATCGCTGTTCTCATCTCCGATCAGTTTTGCCTCCTCTCTGCTCACCACATCGTAGGGAAGCGCAGCCACACGCGCCGCTTTCTCCGGAGCAGGGCGAAGTGCTTTAAATGTCCGAAATACCGCCATGGTATCTGTCTCCTCTCTCATTTTTACACACAAAAACAACTATATCTTATCATAGAAACTGTGCTCTGGCAACCAGCCTAAATATTTTTTGAAAAACCTAAAAATTTTTGTATTTTTCTATTGCAAATTCGTATATTTATGGTATGATACTAATATAAGAGAAAAGAGTACTTGCAAACACAGCATTAAGGGAGGTTATATTATGACAGAAGGGCTGAAATGGACCGTAAACCAGGTCCCCAAATCCGATGATGCCTATCTGGACCTGATGTCCGAAGAAAACGTAGTAAAAGCAAATGAGTTTCACAAAAGTTTCCCCCAGTACACTATCACACCGCTGCAGAAGCTTTCCGCACTGGCAGAGTATCTGGGCGTAAAAAACATTTACTGCAAGGATGAATCCTACCGCTTCGGTCTGAACGCATTTAAGGTTCTGGGTGGTTCCTATGCAATGGGACGCTATATTGCCAAGGAGCTGGGCCGTGATATAAGCGAGCTGCCTTATAATGTTCTCTCCTCTGAGCAATTAAGAGAAGAATTCGGTCAGGCAACATTCTTTACCGCAACGGACGGAAACCACGGACGCGGTGTAGCCTGGGCTGCAAACCGTCTTGGACAGAAGGCTGTTGTAAGAATGCCAAAGGGCACTACGAAAACACGCTTCGACAATATTGCAAAAGAAGGCGCCACGGTTACCATTGAAGAAGTAAATTACGATGATTGTGTGAGAATGGCTGCCGCAGAAGCCGCCCAGACTGAACACGGCATTATCGTACAGGATACTGCATGGGACGGATATGAGGAGATTCCATCCTGGATCATGCAGGGTTACGGAACTCTGGTTCTGGAAGCTGACAAGCAGTTAAAGGAAGACGGCGTAGACCGTCCTACCCATGTATTTGTTCAGGCAGGCGTAGGCTCCCTGGCAGGTGCTGTTGTGGGATATTTCGCTGATAAATATAAGGATAATCCTCCGGTCATGGTTGTCTGCGAAGCAAGCGCTGCTGACTGCCTCTACCGCTCTGCTGTAGAGAAAACCGGAAGCCTTGTAAATGTTGCCGGGGATTTACAGACCATTATGGCTGGCCTTGCCTGCGGCGAGGGAAATACCATTGGCTGGGATATTTTGAAAAACCACGTAACCGTATTTGCATCCTGCCCCGACTGGATGAGCGCAAAGGCAACCAGGATTTACGCCAATCCTCTTGGCGACGACCCGCATATCGTATCCGGCGAATCAGGCTCCGTACCTCTTGGCCTCGCATATACGGCTCTGCACGATGAGGATGCCGCAGATTTAAAAGAAGCCCTGAAGCTGGATGAGAATTCTACCATCCTTGTGATCTCCACTGAGGGAGATACGGATCCGGTACGCTACCGCGAAATTCTTTGGGATGGCCTTTACGGAACAAATGAATCTTTAAGCAAGTAAATAATACATGATCAATGATGATATAGGAGGACAGTTATTATGGATTATAACAAAATCAACGAGGCAGCAAAGGGTTATGAAGCAGCTATGACCAGCTTTCTGCGTGACCTGGTACGCATCCCGGGCGAAAGCTGCACAGAAAAGGGACACATCATGCGCATCAAGGAAGAAATGGAAAAAGTCGGCTTTGATAAGGTGGAGATTGATCCAATGGGAAATGTCCTTGGCTACATGGGCAGCGGCAAAACCCTGATCGGCTTTGATGCTCACATTGATACCGTCGGTATCGGCAATATCAACAACTGGAATTTTGATCCATACGAGGGCTTTGAGACAGAAACAGAGATCGGCGGCCGCGGAACCTCTGATCAGATGGGCGGTATCGTATCTGCTGTATACGGTGCAAAGATCATGAAGGACCTTGGTCTTTTAAATGACAAATATCAGGTTCTTGTTACCGGTACCGTTCAGGAGGAGGACTGTGACGGTCTGTGCTGGCAGTATATCATCAACGAAGATAAGGTTCGTCCGGAGTTCGTTGTTTCCACAGAGCCCACTGACGGCGGAATCTACCGCGGACAGCGCGGACGTATGGAAATCCGTATAGACGTAAAGGGTGTTTCCTGCCACGGCTCCGCACCGGAGCGCGGTGACAATGCCATCTATAAAATGGCTGACATTCTTCAGGATGTCCGTGCATTAAATGAAAATGACGCAGCCGATGATACAGAAATCAAGGGTCTTGTTAAAATGCTGGACGAGAAATATAATCCGGAATGGGAAGAGGCACGCTTCCTTGGACGCGGTACGGTTACTACCTCCGAGATCTTCTTTACCTCACCGAGCCGCTGCGCTGTAGCAGATTCCTGCTCCGTATCTCTTGACCGCCGCATGACGGCAGGTGAGACCTGGGAAAGCTGCCTGGACGAGATCCGTGCCCTTCCTGCAGTAAAGAAATACGGCGATGACGTTAAGGTTTCCATGTATGAATACTCCCGTCCTTCCTGGACTGAGCTGGTTTATCCAATCGAGTGCTACTTCCCAACATGGGTAATCCCGAAGGACCACAAGGTTACTGCTGCTCTCGAGGAGGCATACAAAGGACTGTACGGCGAGGAGCGCATGGGTAATGCTGAGACAGAGGCTATGCGAAAGGCTCGTCCGCTCACCGACAAGTGGACCTTCTCCACAAACGGCGTTTCCATCATGGGCCGCAACAATATCCCCTGCATCGGCTTTGGTCCCGGAGCTGAGGCTCAGGCACACGCTCCAAATGAAAAGACCTGGAAGGATGATCTGGTAAGATGCGCCGCTGTTTATGCAGCCCTTCCTACTGCTTACTGTAAATAATAATCTACTAAATATAAGGAGAATATATTATGAAAACATTACAGGATTACATCGACAAACTGAACAGCTTAAACTTTAAGGAAATGTACAACAACGATTTCTTCTGGACCTGGGACAAAACAGATGATGAGCTGGAAGCTGTCTTTACTGTTGCAGACGCACTGCGCTTTATGAGAGAAAACAATATCTCCACAAAGGTATTTGAAAGCGGCCTTGGCATTTCCATCTTCCGTGACAACTCCACCCGTACCCGTTTCTCCTTCGCCTCCGCTTGTAACCTTCTTGGTCTTGAGGTCCAGGACCTGGATGAGAAAAAATCCCAGATCGCACACGGCGAAACGGTTCGTGAGACTGCAAACATGGTTTCCTTTATGGCAGACGTGATCGGTATCCGTGATGACATGTACATCGGCAAAGGCCATGCTTACCAGAAGGAGTTTATGGATGCCGTAACAGAGGGAAATAAAGACGGCATTCTGGAGCAGCGCCCCACTCTTGTAAACCTGCAGTGTGACGTAGATCATCCTACCCAGTGTATGGCTGATATGCTGCATATTATCCACGAATTCGGCGGAGTAGAAAACCTGAAGGGCAAAAAGCTTGCCATGACCTGGGCATACTCTCCTTCCTACGGAAAACCGCTTTCCGTTCCCCAGGGTGTGATCGGTCTGATGACACGTTTCGGCATGGACGTTGTGCTGGCTCATCCGGAAGGCTACGATGTAATGCCTGAGATCGAAGAGATTGCGAAAAAGAACGCTGAAGCTACCGGCGGTTCCTTTACAAAAACAAACAGCATGGAGGAAGCCTTCAAAGACGCAGATATCGTTTATCCAAAAAGCTGGGCTCCGTTTGCTGCTATGGAAAAACGTACCAACCTCTACGGAGAAGGCGACTTCGACGGCATCGACAAACTGGAAAAAGAGCTGCTCGCACAGAACGCAGAGCACAAGGACTGGGCTTGCACTGAGGAGCTTATGAAGACTACAAAGGACGGAAAAGCGCTTTACCTTCACTGCCTGCCGGCAGATATCTCCGGCGTAAGCTGTGAGACAGGTGAAGTTGATGCAAGCGTATTTGACCGTTACAGAATCCCGCTTTACAAAGAAGCCAGCTTCAAGCCATATGTAATTGCAGCTATGATCCTGCTTTCCAAATTTGAAAATCCGCAGGACATCCTGAAAAAGCTTGAGGTTAAGGCAGCTCCCAGAATTTTAGCATAATCCGGAGCAGATTCTTTCAGGCAAAATATCAACAAACGGGGCTGCACCATGCGGCCCCGACCTTTTTCTGCAATGTTTATTGGGAGGTTTTTATGTATAAGAGAAAAAGAATCGTAATCGCACTTGGCGGCAATGCTCTGGGCAACACGCTTCCCGAGCAGATGACAGCCGTCAAAACCACAGCCAGGGCTCTCTGCGACCTCATTGAGGAGGGACATCAGATCGTGGTCGTTCACGGAAACGGACCTCAGGTGGGCATGATCAACAATGCCATGTCCGCTCTCTCCCGCGAGGATGCCAATCAGCCCAATACCCCTCTCTCCGTCTGTGTGGCTATGAGCCAGGCATATATCGGATACGACCTTCAGAATGCCCTTCGCGAGGAACTGAGAAAACGCGGCTTTATGAGAACTCCTGTTGTTACCGTTGTCACTCAGGTTCGTGTGGACCCGGACGACCCGGCTTTTTCCAATCCCAGCAAGCCTATCGGAAAGTTTCTCACCAAAGAAGAGGCTGACCATCAGGCACAGGCTTATGGCCATATTATGAAGGAGGATGCAGGACGCGGTTACCGCCGGGTGGTTGCTTCTCCCAAGCCCGTGGAGATCGTGGAGCAGGATGCCATTAACAGCCTTGTAGATGCCAATAAGATCGTCATCTGCTGCGGAGGCGGCGGCATTCCCGTTATCCTGGATAACGATCACCTGAAAGGTGCTTCCGCTGTCATTGATAAGGATTTTGCAAGCTGCCTGCTGGCAAAACAGCTTGACGCGGATATGCTGATCATCCTAACTGCTGTGGAAAAAGTTGCGGTAAACTTTGGAAAAGAAAATGAGAAATGGCTGGATGACCTGACGGTTTCCGATGCAAAGAAATATATTGCCGAAGGACAGTTCGCACCAGGCTCCATGCTTCCCAAGGTTCAGGCAGCCGTTGATTTCGCCGGCTCCGGTGCAGGGCGCACTGCCATGATCACCCTTCTGGAAAAAGCCAAGGATGGAATCCAGGGAAAGACCGGAACAAAGATTCACTTGTAATATCTCCTATGATAAAAGGGATTTGTACAGACCGCCTATGTTGCCTGTACAAATCCCTTTAAATTTTATTTACCAAAATGATGTTTTGCCGCATCCTCTTCGATCAGCCGTGCTGTTTCCTGAGATGGATTGGAAATCACTGCAGCCGCAATCACCTCGCATGGCGGATTCTCTTTTACGGCCTCTACTGCTGCTGTTACAGCCGCTACATCCCCGCTTAAAAATACGGTCGTATGTCCGCCGCATTTTGTATTCCAGGTGTTGAATTCCACATCTGATGTTTTCAGCATTTTATCAACAACCGTAACTGCATTGCTGCTTCCCAGAACTTCTACTAATCCCACTGCTCCATATGTCATCGCCGTACCCTCCTTCTATTTGTTGATCGTCATCTTCAATGCGACTTCCGTATCGGCAGTCGGAGACGCAATCACAGTATGGGACACGACCTTGCCCAATGTTTTCGCTGCATTCAATGCAACCTCCATAGCAGCGTTCACATCGGAAACAGAGCCGCGCATCTTAACGCAGGCACCGCTTTTCAGACGGTTACGCTCTACGCTCTGGATTTTTACATTTGCTGCTTTAGACGCAGCGTCAAGTGCTACAAAGCAGGCAACCAGGTTGTCCAGTTCAAAAACACCTACTGCCATGCCGTCATAATTCTCAGCCATAAATACCCTCCATGCTTTTATCAGCCTGTATGGTAACGATACCATTACTGCCATTATTTCTTTCAGTATACCTGTTTTTCCGCCAAAATACAAGGAAAATCGTATATTTTCATGTCACTGTCGCTTAGCGTCCTGACGCCTGTCTATATCGGTCAGCTCCTGCTCATTTTCCACACTGAGAAATGCAGCATCCTCCCTGTGTGCATCCATCACACGCTTTCCACCTTTGTCTCCGTCAAGAGCCAGAAGCTCCTCATAGTATTTTCCGGAAAATATACAGGGATTTCCTGTCTTTCCCTGAAAGGAAACACATGCCATTCCTTTTCCCGAGCTTCGATAAAGCCGGATAAGCTGCTCCACGGTATCCCGTTTCATCCAGGGCTGGTCTGATACGGCAAAAAGGCAGGCATCTGCCTGAAGATTGGCCTTCAGACCAATCTTCATGGAGGAGGCGATTCCCTCTTCCGGCTTTGGATTATACAACACCCTTGCTCCGGCTTTCTCTGCTGCCTCCGCAATCTGTCTGTACTCCTGCCTGGTAACCACGGTAAGCTCTGTTTCCTCAAGTCCGGCCAGCATTTCCAGGGTATGGGCATACATCGGCTGCCCCTGGATTCCGTATAACAATTTGTTGCTCCCAAAACGGCTGCTGCTTCCAGCTGCCAGCATGATCACTGCTATTTTCATATACTATACCTGCTCTATCACGGAAGTATCAGGCTTCCGTAGGCAGCTACAGTTCCCTCCTCCAGAAGCTCCTCCACGATTTTTTCTGCCGGTTCCCTGCTTTTCAGAGTATCCGACTTGTTCAGATAAACGCGGTACACCCTGCCTTCCACATTTTTAAATAATCCGTGGATTGAGGATGCGATCTTGACAATATCTTCCTCTGTCACAGGCGCATCCATTCTCTTTTTCAAAAACTCCGAGGTTCTCTCCATTCTGTGTGTCGTTTCACAGATAGGCTTTCCCAGACAATCCAGACCCACCACGCTGATCACTACATTGGCAAAGGACGGAATCACAGGCTCCCACTCCGCCGGGACCTTCAGCGGCTTCTGGCGGGATCCGTCAGCCTCAATCAGCATTACATCACAAAGCTCTTTCAATCTCAGAAGTTTCTCCTGGGAAAGAGATGTGATCTTTCCCTGCTCTTCATCAAGCTCCGCTGCTGCAGCGTATCCGTAGCGCTCCAGAAGCTCCTTCACTTCCCCTTCCTCTCCGCCTCTTGCAAAAGGCCTCTCCGGTTCATAAACCATATGAGTGGTAGTGGTGATGATCACCCTTTTTCCCATGGAAAGCAGTTCCTCATTCAGCCGATAGATCAGGCTTGTTTTGCCGCCTCCCCCTACTACTGCAATTACCGGGTATTTCTCAATATCCAGTTCCAACAAATCCAAAAAGTATTCCGGATGTCTCACAAGGCATCCCTCCTTTATCCTTACTCAGGGCATGACACCCTGATTCATCAGAATTTCCACTACGCTTCCGGCAATACACCGCGCCTTGTCGGAAATGGTAAAGCAATTCTTTTTTTCTTCCTTACGCGGGTCGATATCCGCAATTTTCATTCCCTTCCAGACAGAGTATCCATCCCTGATAATCCCTCGCAGAACGCCCGTAATCGTGGCTTCTACAGGTGTTTCCCCTACATAGGCTATAATCTGTCCCTTCTCCACCAAATCAGCAATCTTCGCCTTATTTTTGATGATACCTGCTGCCGGGGAATGGATCACCCGTTCTTTACTGACCCCGCCTACAACACCGGGAATTCCGGTATTTGGTATGGCAAAGCCTTCCTCAATGATCCTGCCAAGATCGTGTCCCCTCATGGTTTCCACCACAAAGTCTACATCTTCCCCCGCCTGAAAGCCCGGTCCAAGTCCAATGGTAAGGGGCGCCATCTCCCGCGATGTTCCGATGTTACGTTTTGCAATAATCGCATCAATAAGAGCAGAAAGCCTCCCTGTTTCCCGCAATGCAGAAAGACATTTGCCCTCCGGGTCTACCAAAAGAGGAATCTCCTTTGCCTTCCAAACCTGCTCACAGTCTTCTGCCTTTTCGATTCTCTGACAGAGCACACCTTCCACAAAGGCTTCTCCATCATACACCGCCTCACAGAAGGAAACCATACGCCGAATGGCACTGGGGGCATCGCTCTCCAGGATCAGAACCCGGTAGCCGCAGCGATACAGCCTGTGGATCACTGCACTGGCAAGGTCTCCGCCGCCCCGGACGATCACAAAGTTCTCTTTCATGTTATTCTCCGAATCCATTTTCCTTATTTACCTTCTCCACTGCATTGATTATGTTCTCATATCCTGTGCAGCGGCACAGATTTCCTGCCATATGCTTACGGATGGCATCGCGGGTCAGCTTTTCTCCCCGCTCTAAAAGCACAGTAGCTGACATGACAAAGCCCGGCGTACAGAAGCCGCACTGAATGGCTCCTTCCTCAATAAAAGCTTCCTGAATCCTTGTAAGCTCTCCGTTTTTTTCCAGTCCTTCAAGAGTCCGGATGTTTTTCCCCTCTGCCCATACCGCAAGGTAAATACAGGAATCAATGGTCTCCCCATCTATGATCACCGTACAGGCGCCGCACTCTCCCACCTCACATCCTTTTTTCACAGAAGTAAGCCCCAGACGGTTTCTCAGCATATCAAGAAGGGATTCCCTCACATCTACATACTCTGCAATTTCTTTCCCGTTTACGGTACATTGTACCAGTCTCATGTCCTTTTTCATTTTCCGGCACCTCCTGCAAGTTCAATACTGCGCATCAGCGCCCTCTTTGCAATTTCTCCTCCTATCTGGATACGGAAGTCCCGGGATGCTCTCCAGGAATCTCTTGGATGAATCTCCTGACGGACAAGCTCTTCCGCCTTGCTGTACAGCTCTTCTCCTACCTTCATTCCCTTCAATGCCTGCTCGGTTTCCGTACAGCGGCAGGGAACCGGAGCCGCAACGCCAAAGGTAATCCGCACATCCTCCAGAACCATCTTTTCCCTGTCGATCCGGCTTACAGCGCAGCAGCTTAAGGTGGCAATATCCATGGCATTTCTCATGGCGTATTTAATATAATGTCCCTGATAACCCTGATACTCCTTTCCCGGAATCACAATATGGGTCAGCACATCACCCTGATGGAGGTCCACCCTGCCCGGGCCCAGGTAAAAATCCTGGATGGGCACCATTCTGCCTCCTGTTCCGTCTGCGATGCGCAGCATGGCATTCAGGGAAAAAAGCGCGGGCGCGCTGTCTGCACTGACAGCGCCGTTACATACGTTTCCACCGATGGTTCCTATGTTGCGAACCTGGGGGCCGCCAACCTGATCTACCGCTTCACCCAGAACAGGAATATGCTCCTTTATTACCGGGTCATTTGTGATACTGGAAAAAGTCGTCCCCGCTCCGATATAAATATCTCCGGACTCCATAAGATTTACTCCCTTTATCTCTTTGATATCCCGGATGCAGACAAGGGAGGTTCCCGCCATTTTTCCTTCCCGGATCTTAATCAGCACATCGCTTCCTCCTGAAATGATCCTTGCATCAGGATGCTCCTTTAAAAGCGTGACTGCTTCCTTAATATTTTCGGCATTATAATAATTTTCAATATCATACATTACGAAATCCCCCCTTTCTAAATCAGCCCCGCCTGGCTGAAGGCTGCCACAAGTCTTTGCGGCGTCAGCGGAATCTCGCTAAAAGCAATACCTGTAGCATTCAAAACCGCATTTCGGATTGCCGGTGCCCCGGGAATAGCCGGGGGCTCACCCAGTGCCTTATTTCCATAAGGTCCCATGGGATCATCCAGCTCCACAAAATCTGTATTCAGGTCCGGCGTGTCCATGGTGGTCATCAGCTTGTAATCCAGAAGGGTTCCGTTTAAGGGGCGTCCTGTCTTTTCATCCAGCAGAAGCTGTTCCGAAAGCCCGTATCCCATACCCATGGACATCCCTCCGTGAACCTGCATCTGTGCAAGCTGGGGATTCAAAAGTGTTCCACTGTCGTGGACATTGATGATATCCAGAACCTTAATCTTTCCAAGCTTCATATCAACTTCTACATCTGCGAAACAGCATCCAGTGGCAATGGTATTTTTTTTCACCTGTTTTGACACCTCTGCCGTAAGGACGGAGGAATTGCTCAAGCTGTAATAGCTTTCCATGGCAAGCTGCTCCAGGGACATAACCTGTCTGCCCTCTGCGGTGATCCATCCATGATCAAGCTCCAGTTTCCTCTCCTCTTCCGGCATCAAGGTTTTGGCGTAATCCAGAATCTTTTGTCTTAAAAGCTCAGCGCATTCCTTTACCGCTGTCCCGGTGACAAAGGACTGGCGGGACGCATAAGCACCTGTATCAAAAGGTGTAACATCCGTATCCTGCATGGAGCAGATGTGAACATCAGAAATATTCATATGTAACGTTTCTGCTGCCATCTGTGAAAATACCGTGTCAGCCCCCTGACCGATCTCCGTAGCGCCCACCTGAAGCTGCACACTGCCGTCCTGATTCAGACTGAGCCTTGCACCGGCGATTTCCAGGGAAATGGGCCAGACACCTGTCTTGTAGGAAAACAGAGCCATTCCCACGCCGCGGCGGATGTATCCTGATTGATTTTGATAGGCTTTTCGCTTTTCCTCCCAGCGAATGTATTCCGCGCCTTTGTCAAGGCACTGGAAAATGCCGTTTGTATTGGCGGCAATAGGCTTTAAATAAGCATCCTGGTAATAGCCCCGGATCAGATTTTTTCTGCGGAATTCCAGAGGGTCCATGCCGATTTCCACGGCAACGTCATCCATAAAACATTCCCCTGCAAAGGCAGCCTGAGGAATGCCGTAAGCGCGCATGGCTCCCGCTGTGGGGCAGTTTGTATACACCGTATATGCTTCCCCGCGGATATTGGGGCAGGCGTACTGCAGCCGCCAGGAGGTCAGTCCGTTTGCAGCAATGGCATGACCGTGGGAGGCATAAGCACCCTGATTTGAGTATGCCCGCATTTCCTTTGCCAGCAGATGGCCTTCCGAATCCACGCCTGCTGTCAGATCATATTCTATGGAATGTCTTGTTCGCGTATTGCAGAAGGTTTCCTCGCGGGTCAGTTCGATCTTTACAGGCCGCCCGCCTACTAAAGTAGTAAGGAAGGCGTTTAAAGGCTCATAGAGCACCTCCTGTTTGTTTCCGAAGCCGCCACCCACGTATGGCTTGATCACCCGCACCTGTCCCCATGGGATTCCCAGTGCCTGACCAACCACACGCCTTACAATGTGGGGAATCTGCGTGGAGGATACCACCACGATCCTGCCCTTTTCCATATAGGCATAGGAAATATTGTTTTCAATATGGCAGTGCTGTACAATGGATGTCTTATAGCTTCTTTTTACCACAGTGGAGGATTCCTCAAGCCCTTTGTCAACATCCCCGATAAAGAAATTGGACCGCGCCAGCACATTGTCTTTTTTGTCCAGATGGATGGGATGTTCGCTTCCCCTCATAGATTTCCTGGGATGAATCTCCACCGGATATTCTTCATATTCCACCTTAATCAGCCGCAGCGCTCTTGAGGCTGTCACTTCATCCTCCGCTACCACTGCCGCAATGTCGTCTCCATAATAGCGGACTCTTCCTGTCAGGAGATTTCTGTCCGCCACATCCTGATGAGCCTGCTCCACAGACCAGGGATGCCCCGGTGTGGGATAGCAATGATTCGGTACGTCCTTAAAAGTCACCACTTTTACTACGCCGTCCAAAGCTTCGGCTTCACTGGTGTCAATCGATTTTACGATACCGTTTCCGATGGTCGCATGAAACACCTTTGCCACAAGACACTTATTCAAAATGAGGTCGTCCGTAAATTTTGCCCTGCCTGTCACCTTCTCATAAGCATCCACTCTTGGAACACTCTTTCCAATCATCTGCTTCACCTTCTTTTAATTAAATTTTTTATATTTTATACAGCAAAGACTCCTCAAATTCCTTATAATAAAAAAGGGCCGGACGAATCCTAAGGAATCTCGTGTTCCCCTCAGAACTTTCGTCCGGCTCCGAACCATGCTACTTTCTATCTGTCCGATGGCACCGGGCAGAATTTATTTCTTTTTCTCATAGGGAGTATTCTCAAGCGGAAGTGATGTCCGGAAATTTCCATCCAGTCTGTAATAAGCGCCTGCGATGGCAGGTGCGGTAGGAATGGAGGTGATCTCTCCGATACCAATGGCTCCGCCTGCTACCTTCAGTCCTTCCTTTTCCACGATAATGCTCTCTACTTCAGGAATTTTGTTTGCTTTTGGTAATCCCAGTGTACCATATTTTGCGGTTGGTTTGCAATCTTTAATTGGATATTTTTCAGTCAGGGCAAAACCGTAGGACATGACTACTCCGCCCTCGATCTGTCCCTCTACGGACAGCGGATTTACCGCCTTTCCCACATCGTGAGCCGCTGCAATTTTTGCCACTGTGCCGTCCTCATTCAGGATGCACACCTGGGTGGCATAGCCGTAAGCCACATGGGAAACCGGATTTTTCACCTCAGATCCCATTGCATCCGTCTTTGCCAGATATTCTCCAGTGTACTCCCTTCCTTCCAGCTCCGAAAGGGTATGTCCTTCCAAGTCCTCTTTCATCTTTTCACAGGCTCTCCTGCAGGCTTCTCCTGTTACCAGCGTCTGCCTGGAACCGGACGTTGTGCCGGAATCCGGTGCGTTCCAGGTGTTTGAGGCATCATAGAAGATCTGGCTTCTGGCAAGCCCAAGCTCCTGTGCCACGGTCTGCACCAGAACCGTGCCAAGCCCCTGCCCGATACAGGATGCACCGGAATGGATCTCCACCCTGCCGTCCTTTACATACAGGCGGCAGCGACCCCAGTCCGGCAGACCTACGCCCACACCGGCATTTTTCATGGCACAGGCGATTCCCGCATAGGGACTGCTCTCATAAATATCTTTCACTGCCTCCAGCGTTTCCGCAAGACCTGTAGAGTCGTCCACAAGCTGTCCATTAGGCAGCTCCTGTCCGGGACGGATGGCATTGCGGTAACGGATCTCCCAGGGTGATATTCCCACAATCCCTGCCATTTTCGTGAGAAGCATTTCAATGGCAAAGCAGGTCTGAGTCACCCCAAAGCCCCGGAAGGCTCCTGCCGGAGGATTATTTGTGTAATAAGCTTTTCCGTCAATATCAAAATTCTGGTAATTATAGGGACCTGAAGCATGGGTGCAGGCGCGCTGCAGCACCGGACCGCCCAGAGAAGCATACGCCCCCGTGTCGGCAATGACTGTTGCTTTTACGCCCTGTATGATTCCGTTTTCATCACATCCCAGGGTAAACTCCATATCCATGGGGTGACGTTTGGGATGAATGAGAAGACTTTCCGCGCGCGTAAGCTTTACCTTTACAGGTCGTTTTGTCAGATAGGCGATCATGGCCGCATGATGCTGGACTGTCACGTCCTCCTTACCGCCAAAGCCGCCGCCCACAAGTTTGTTCCGCACCTTTACCTTCTCAGCAGGAAGCCCCAGAAGCGCCATACATTCGTGCTGGGTGTCATACACGCCCTGGTCAGTGGAATACACCAGCACGCCGTCCTCGCCGTCCGGCATGGCAACTGCGCACTCCGGCTCCAGAAAGGCATGTTCTGTCCATGGTGTGTGGAATTTGTCGCTGATCACATATTTCGAATTCTTGATAGCCTCGTCTGCATTTCCTCTGTGTACATGCCAGTGTGCCAACAGGTTATCCTTTTCGGAATCGTGGACCTTAGGCGCGTTTTCCTCCATTGCTTCATAAGGATCGCGGACCATGGGAAGCTCCTCGTATTCCACCTGGATCAACTTCTTTGCCTCCTCCAGGATTTCCTTTGTTTCCGCAGCTACAAGAGCCACAGAATCTCCCAGATAATGTACCAGGTGTCCCACCGGAACCAGTGCATCCCAATCCTGCTTCAAATGACCTGTTTTTACGCTGCCCGGGATATCCTCAGCCGTGAACACCGCCACCACTCCCGGTAGTGCCTTTGCAGCTTCTGTGTGGATGGCTTTTACCCTGGCGCGGGGATATTGGGCTCTCAATGCGCTTCCGTAGATCATACCCTCCACTTCCACGTCATCCGGGTACTGCCCTGTGCCAAGTACCTTTTCCCTTACATCTACTCTGGGGACACGCTCTCCCACCTTCCAGCCGTATTCCTTTTCTTCCGGCAGACCTTCTCTTTTATATTTTGCTGCCAGAAGAATTCCGTCTATGATTTTTTTGTATCCTGTACAGCGGCAGATATTATTCTTAATGGCATCGGCGGCATCCGCTCTCGTGGGCTCCGGATTTTTATCCAGAAGCCCCTTTGCAGAAATCACCATGCCGGGAATGCAGAAGCCGCACTGTACGGCTCCTGCCTCCCCGAAGGCACGGACAAAGATCTCTTTTTCTTTCTCGTCCAGTCCTTCCACCGTCAGGATATGCTTTCCCTCCAATTTGGAGAGTTTCGGTACACAGGCTTTGGTCGCCTTTCCGTCTATCAGTACATGACAGGTACCGCAGGCTCCCTCGCTGCAGCCGTCCTTAACGGATTTCAGGCCGCACACATCACGGAGAAAGGGCAGAAGCTTTCCGTCTTTTTCTTCCTGATATTCTTTACCATTTACATAAAAAGTGAACATAGCCACCTCCAAAGTCTATTGCAGGAATGCCGCCCCATAATCCAAGGCGGCATTCCAAAAATGCTTTAAGGAATCAAATATCCGTAATCATCGATCACAGCACACATCAGACGGCGAAGTCCCTCATAAAGCTTATCCGCCGGGTCATCCGCCTTACAGTCTGTAATCTTTCCCAGGAAGCGTACTTTGCATTCCTTTGTTTCCCTGTTTACTACAGCAAAACCGTCATTGCTGCTGTTTTCCATATCCGCTTCATTTGCAAACAGAGTGAATTTATCCTTGTAAGGTGCGCTTGCATATGGGCAGAAGCTCTTGCAGTTGCCGCACTCGTTACACATATAATCCACATGAATGATCTGGTTCATTGCCATGCCCGGAACCTTGATGGAAATGTTGGCACGGTTCGGACAGACATCCACACAATTCTCACAGACAGCATTACAGGTCAGGCATCTTTCGGCTTCTGTTTCAGTCTCGCTGCTCTCTGCCAGGATTCCCTTCTTTGCAAAGCACTCCTCTTCAGAGCCGCTGACAGCCTGATCCTTTACGATTTCCGCTTTCAGAATATCCTTTACCGCAAGCTGTGCATCCCGGATCGCTTCCACAATGGTGGCAGCTCCCCTTGCACCGTCTCCTGCCAGGTAAACGCCGGACACACTTGTTTCCAGTGTCTTATCGTTGAGCTTTGCCTTGCCTCTCTCATTTACTGCGATTCCGTTTGCCTCATAGAAATCAGTTGGAACCTTTTCTCCTACTGCTACGATCACGGTATCTGCCGGAACCTCCACGGTCTCAGAGGTTTCCGTAACACCTGCGCGTCCGGAAGCATCCATCGCTCCAAGCTCCATTTTTCTGCATAGAAGGCTGCCGTTTTCCAGGCTTACCGGGGAAAGAAGCTCCGTAAATTCCACTCCATCCTCCAGAACCTCCAGAAGTTCATCCTCTGCTGCAGGCATGTAACGTTTTGTTCTTCTGTACACCAGATATACATGCTCCACTCCCTGGGTACGCTTTGCAGCTCTTGCCGTATCCATAGCAGTGTTTCCGCCGCCAATGACAACAACGTTCTTTCCAAGATCAAGCTTGCCGTCTGTCTCCTTGAAATCTCTCAGGAATTTCAGAGCATTGACTGTCTCTCCCTTCTCAAGCTTTAGGGTTCCCGGTTTGTTTGCTCCCACAGCCACGATCACGGCATCATAGCCCTGTGCTTTTACATCTGCAACTGAGGTGATCTCCATTCCGGTACAGATCTCCACACCCATTTTTTCAATAAAGGAAATATCTTTGTCAATGGAATCCTCTTTAATACGGAAGCCCGGGATCACATACCGGATCACGCCGCCCAGTCTTTCCTCTTTTTCAAAGATCGTGACAGAAGCTCCGGCTCTTGCCAGGAAATAAGCGGAAGCAATTCCTGCCGGGCCGCCGCCTATAACAGCAACCTTTTTTCCAATCTGGGTACCGGCCTTTACTTCCCCGATCACCTGATCATAACCATTTTCAGCCGCCGTTAATTTCGTTCCTCTGATGTTTACAGGCTTCTCATAGAAATTACGGGTACATTTTGTCATACAGTTATGCGCACACAGGGTTCCTGTGATAAAGGGAAGCGCATTCTTTTCCAGGATTACACGGAGCGCATCCCCGTATTTTCCATCTCCTGCCAAAGCCACATACTGGGGAATATCCTGGTGAATAGGGCATCCCTCCATACATGGTGCATAGAAACAGTCCAGAAGCGGAACCTCTTTTTCACTCTTTCTGTTTGGCAGCGGTTTGATGTTTTTCACATGATGGGAATCTGTTTTTGCATCAGCAGCCAGCTTTTCCAGTGCCTCCACATCAATGCCGTCCCATTTCTTTACACCATCCGCCATTACACGTTCTGCCATCTGGGTAAATCTCTGGTATCCACCCGGTTTTAACAGCGTGGTAGCAACGGTCACAGGCCATACACCGCAGCCTACGATCCTGTCAATATTGTAATAATCCGCTCCGCCGGAATATGCGATACGCAGCTTTCCGTCAAATTCCCGGGAAAGCTTGGCAGCCATAGAAATGGACAATGGGAACAGTGCTTTTCCTGACATATACATCTCTTCGCTTGGAAGCTCGTTTCTCGTCACATCAACCGGGAAGGTATTGGTGATCTTTACACCAAAGGCAAGGCCCAGCTCATCAGCCAAAGCCATCAGACGGCGGAACATGGGAATAGCATCCTCATACTGCAGGTCATCGCGGAAATGGAAATCACCGAATACCATATAACTGTATCCCATGTCATCCATTGTCTTTCTGGCAAACTCATATCCCAGAAGCGTTGGGTTGCACTTGATAAAAGTGTTCAGGTGCTTTTCTTTATACAGATACGTAGCAATGCTCTCGATCTCATTCGGCGGACATCCGTGCAGGGTGGAAATGGTCGCTGAATTACAGATATCAGACGGGATTGCCATAATATCCTCCGCGGTTACCTTCTCTAATTTATCGGCATTGTCCAGCAGCCACTGTCTGCATTCTTTAAAAACTTCTGTATCCTTTGCCTCCATCATACCGTCGATGAAGTTATTTACCTTATCCTCTTTGATTCCCGCCAGATCATATCCCACGGAAATGTTGAACTGGAAGCCGTCAGCAGCGCCAAGACCGAATTCCTTCGAAATCACATGAAGCACAAACCATGCCTTAATATATTCGCCCATCGCATCCGGCACCGTAAGCTCTGTGGACCATTCGCAGTTATAGGCTTCATCTTCTGCCAGAATACACGGCTTATTCACACAGGCGGAAAGCTCCGCTCCGTCCATTTTCTGTACCGTCTTCAGTTCAAAAAATCTTGCGCCTGCATAGTAGGATGCAATAATGTTCTGTGCAAGCTGCGTATGGGGCCCTGCTGCCGGTCCCACAGGAGTTTCCAGCTTCCGCCCGAAAATCTCCATCGCTTTGTCGTTTTCTGCGCCATAGGCTCTGTGAAGACCAAACAGGGTCCCCTTTGTCCTTTTTTCCTCCAGGACCCAATCCATCAACTGACCAAATGGCATACAGGTCATAATATCGCTCATAATACTAACCTCCCAAAATCTCTTATTTTCCCAGATTAATGTCATCTGCCAACTCTTTTGCGGACTGACGGCAGTCTGCCATGATCTTGTCAACGTCGCATACAAGAACCTCTCTGTCCTTCATCAGAACCTTTCCGTTGCACACCGTGGTCACTACATCCCGTCCGGTAGTGCCAAACAGGAGATGACCGTTTACATTGTCCGCCCTCATAGGTGTAAGAGGATTATAGTCCATTACGATCACATCCGCAGATGCACCTGGCTTTAATACGCCCAACGGCTTGTCAAAATAGCGGTTTGCGATCACGGCATTGTTCTCAAAGAGCATCTGCGGTACCTCTCCCCAGGCTGCATTAGGATCGCAGAGGTGGTGCTTGTGGAGGATGTTTGCCACCTTCCAGGATTCCAGCATATCGTGGGTATAGCCGTCTGTTCCAAGTCCGGTCACAATACCCTTATGGACAAGTGCCATGGTTGGAGGACATCCGCAGGCATTTCCCATATTGGATTCCGGATTATGTACCACCATGGTATCTGTTTCTTTGATCAGGTCCATCTCATGCTCGTTGATATAGATGCAGTGTCCCAGAAGGGTTTTCGGTCCCAGGATATTCCAGTCATAGAGACGGTCTACAATGCGCTTATGATGCTCCTTTAGGCACTGGTGAAGGTCATAAATTCCTTCCGCTACATGAATATGATATCCTACTCCCTCCGGTTTTAACTCATTGCACAGCTCCATTGTCTCATCTGAGATAGTAAAGGAAGCGTGCATACCCATCATTGCCGCGATCATACCGGTGTCATCTGCCAGGGCATGTTTGATAAAGTTCACATTTTCCATTACGGATTCCCTGGATTTATCCATTCCGTCACGGTCAGAGATCTCATAGCAGAGGCAGGTACGGATTCCCAGGTCCTTTGCAGCCTCTTCAATAGCGCTTAAGGAGCCTGTGATATGTCCAAAGCTTGCATGGTGATCAAATACAGTAGTTACACCGTTGCGGATGGAATCAATGTAGGTTGCGTATGCAGAAAGCTTTGTCTGCTCCAGTGTCAGATGGCGGTCAATAGTCCACCACTGTCCGTCCAGGATATCCAGGAAGCCCTGAGGATTATAACCTTTGATGCTTAAACCTCTGGCAAAGGAGCTGTAGATATGCTCATGGGTGTTGATAAACGCAGGCATGATCAGCCCGCCCCTGGCATCCACAAACTCTGCATCCGGATATGCTTTCTTTATTTCATCAGTTACCCCCACCATCACTATGGTGTTACCATCCATTGCAACTGCTCCGTTCTCCAGAAATGCGTTGGATGCGTCCCTTGTAATCATTCTTCCGTTTCCAATAATCAGCATATGGTTTCCCTCCTTTTGCCTGTTAAAAATAACTGAATCTCGGGCAAAAACCTAGCCCGCCTTTAGATATTTTATACTATCAATGTATCATAAGTCCTAAGTAATTTCAATAGAAAACTAAAAAATATTTTGGTATTTACAAAATTTTTGTAGTCAAGTTTTTTTTGCCTGAAATTCCTAACAAAAAAGGCTTCCTGTATTTGTCGTATATTACTGAAAAAAGTTTCTGCCTGGAAAACGCAAGCAACCAAAAAGGAACGCCGCAGTCTGTGTATCCATGAACTGCTTCGTTCCTTTTCTCAGTTTCTTTCTTTGATCAAAAGCCTGTAGTATATCTTATTTTGCCGGCAGGGTACTGATTACCCGAAATCCGCACTTTCCTTTTTGCCAGAGATACTCGTCTATCTCCACCTCAAAGCCCTCTCCGTTTTTTACATGCCATTCATAAAAGGTGCGTTTTGTGTCCGCATACTCCTCCATAATGTTCATGATCGTTCCTCCATGGACAACAAGCGCTGCCCGGGAATTGCTTTTTCTTATGCACCCCGATACTGCCTTCTGAAAGCCCATAAGACTGCGCTTTTTAAACCCTTCCCTGCTCTCTCCTCCCGGAAAGGGCAGTGTTCCCCCGGAGTCCACCCATTCCTGATAATCCGGATTATCGGAAAGCTCCATATAATTTTTGTTCTCAAAATCCCCGAAATCACATTCCGACAGTTCCTCAACAATATTGAGCCGTTTACCCGGAAACAGGATCTGAGCCGTCTCTGTACACCGGACGAGTGGACTTACATAAACAGCCTCCGGTTCGGGATAGGAAAGCTTTTTCAATGCCTCCCTGCCTTCCCTGCACAAAGGCTCGTCTGTCCTTCCTATGTAACGTGATACCTTATTTCCCTCCGTCTGTCCGTGGCGGATCAGCCATACCTTAAGCACCCTTGATCACCGTCCCGATTCCGCAGACAACACGGGTCACTTTCCTGCTGCCGGCTGCCAGCTTTGTGCAGATACGCCCCACAGCTTCACGAAAAGCCCTGTCAAAAGCATCCACAGGTACCACACCGTATCCAACCTCCTGGCATACCAGAATTACTTCCGGATTGTCTTTCATGATTTTTTCTGCCAGCCCCGTAATATCGTGACCGGCTTTTAATTCCCTGCGGATAAACTCCTGGAAATTCATGATCCCCTCTGCCTGAAGAACTCCTGCCTCGTCCAGATCTTCTCCCTGCTGCCAGGTAATATCCGGATGTTCTGTTTTTGCATAATCGCCTTTTCCCTGAAAGGCTCCTCCGATGATCATTTCCATACTATACTCCTATAAACGCGGATGCAACAGCCAGGATCAGCGCCATGCCAACCTCGCATAAGCAAAGGAAAAAGCCAGCCAGATCCCCTGTTATCCCGCCAAAATATTTCATTGCCATATGATGATAATAAACAAATACCAGCACAGCTCCCCCAAAGGCGAGAATGCCCATCAAGGGCTGAATCCATATCATAAGTGCCAAAAGCAGCACCAGATAAATGATCAAAACATTACGCACTATGACATCCTGGGCCTTTTTGGAAAACTCTGCTACCGTACCATCCTTTCTCGCTTTTGGAAAGGTCACTACACTGATTCCGGAAAAGCACCGGGAAACCATAAATCCCACGGCCATCAAAGAAAGTGCCGTTTTATTCTCCCACATCTGGCTGTAAGCGCCGTACCAGCACAAAAAGTAAACGCAGGATGTGATCACAGCAAAGGCGCCTGCATTGGAATCCTTCAGGATCTCCAGTCGCCTGCTCCTTTCCTGCCAGGAACTCATGGCATCAGAGGTGTCCAGAAGCCCATCCACATGGATTCCCCCTGTGATAAAAACAGGAATCACCACCAAAATCACTGCCACAAAGCTGTGATCCAGAGAAAAGCGCATTCCCGCATAACCTGCAAGAAGGGTCAACGCTCCGATGACAGTGCCGATAAACGGGAAAAAGCAGAAGGTATACTTCATGTTTTCCTTTGTCCAGTCGGCTCTTGGCATGGGAATCTTGGAATACATGGCAAATGCTACCTTGAAATTGTTCCAAAGGCTTTTCATGATATCCGCCCTCCTTTATGCCAGACAGGAATTCCATAAACCACTTCCACCACTTCATCCGCAAAAAGCGCCAAAAGCTGGTTGATCTTTCCCAAATATTCCTGGTAACGGACCGTATCACCCTGATAGCAGGCAGCCTCGGAAAAGATTTCATTCGTCACGATCACCAGATGGCGGACCTGTTCCGAAAGCTCCCGCACACCACGGAAAACTTCGCTCACAGTTTTTTCATGGGCACCATCCTCCTGATACATTTCGTTTGCAACAAGATTTGACATACACTCCAAAAGCACAATACTGTCCTGCGGAAGGAGAAGTCCTCCCAGATTCGTATAACGCTCCACCGTCTCAAAACCCTTTCCTGAGCGCAGCAGTCTGTGACGTTTCACCCTTCTCATGCTTTCTTCATCATAGGGGTGCATGGTGGCAATATAGATCCTGCGTCCGTCCCCCAGAGAAACAACCCGGTCTTCCGCGTACGCAGATTTCCCGCTTCCGCTTCCGCCTGTCACCAAAATCATCATATTATTTTAACTCCTCATACTGGTCTACGTTAATATCCTCAAAGGTACTTAATGTATTGTAGAGGGTCGCTCCCATATCAATGAACGGACAAAGCGCGATAGCTCCCGTACCCTCTCCCAGACACATGTCTGCATGAAGCACCGGATCTTTGCCCATATGTTCCAGGATCAGATGCGCTGCCGGTTCCTTTGACACATGGCTTGCGATCATATAGTCACCCGCCATCGGGCAGATCATTTTTGCGATCAGGGCAGATACACAGGAAATGAAACCATCCATAAGAACCGGCATTCCAAACGCCGCTCCTCCTAAAAAGACACCTGCCATTCCTCCAATATCAAAGCCGCCAACCTTAGCCAGCACATCGATGGCATCCTGGGGATCCGGCTGGTTTAACTCGATTGCCTTCTTGATGGCATTTATTTTGCGCACCAGGCCCTCACTCGTAAGCCCTGCGCCTCTGCCTGTCATGGCTTCCACCGGCTGCTTTAAAAGAACGGAAGCAACGGCGCTGCTTGTGGTGGTGTTTCCAATTCCCATTTCACCTGTGGCAAGCATCTGGTATCCTTTTTCTTTTAACTCCTTGACCACATTAATTCCCGCCTCGATTGCTTTTACTGCTTCTTCTCTTGTCATGGCAGGACCCTTGGTCATGTTTTTTGTACCATAGGCCACCTTAAAATCCCTGCGGGCGGTGGTATCCGTCACCATTCCCACATCTACAGGCATAATATCCACACCGCACTGATGGCACATCACACAGGCTGTTGTCGTCTCATTAACAAAATTATCCGCCACGATTGCGGTAACTTCCTGCCCGGTCTGGGTAACGCCTTCCTCAACCACGCCATTATCTGCGCACATGGCTACCAGGACTTTTTTGCTGATATCTGCTTTTTCCTGCCCTGTAATTCCCACGATCTGCGTAATAATGTCCTCCATTTTTCCAAGTGAATGAAGCGGCTTGGCAATGTTGTCCCAGCGCTTTTTGGCAATTTTCATTTTCTCCTCATCCAAGGGTTTTACCTGTGAGATTGCTTCTTCCAGTGTCATAGTTCTTTCCTCCATTTTTTCAGCTTCGTTAATTTTTCCTTCCGGTTGTAAATACAAAAAATTTGCTGAATATGTAATTCAGGATCAATACGATAAATTGAATGATAAATTTCCCTGCCATATCCATCATACCTGCCGCTTCCACGAGGAGCCATACGCCGCCCACCTCTATCACCATCGTGACCAGCCGCGCACTTATAAATTTGCAGAAGGGTCTGATATGATCTCTCAGGGTTTCGCATTTATCCTGAAATACATATTTAGAATTTACCAAATAAGCGAAAATAATCGCTAATATTACAGAAATAATGTTGGCAATGGTAAGCCCAACGCCTGCATGGCGCAGAATAAAAAAGCTTACCAGATTTACCAGCGTGGTACAGCCGCCAAAAAATACATAGCGCACCATGTCATTTTCGTATAGTGCTCTGATCCTTTTTTCCATAGTCATCTCCTGTCAGACTTTATCCTGATGCGCCTCATCGTACACATCCTTATTGCCGCGGACAATCTTTGAAACAATGTACCGCGGACGCCGTTTCACTTCCTCATAAATTTTCGCTATATAATAGCCGATAATCCCCAGACTCACCATAATGGCACTTCCGATCAGCAAAAGTACGATCAGTGTGGTGGTATAGCCTTCCACTGCGTGCCCGCGAAAAAACTGGAGCAGGGAATAGATGATCAGTATCAGGGAACAGCCAAAACAGGTTCCTCCGATAATGGTCACAAACTGCAGCGGAACTGTGGTAAATGCCACGATATTGGTAAAGGCATATTTGATCAGTGACCAACCGGACCACTTCGACTCCCCTGCCTCGCGCTCCCGCACTTCAAACTCCACAGCGGTACTGCGAAATCCAACCCACGATGATGTTGCACGGAAAAACATGTTTCGCTCCGGCATAGACAGTATACTGTCTACGGCCTTTCTGTCCATCATTTTGAAATCGGATGCGTTCTGCATATCCACTTTTGTTGCCTTGGTCATAATTCCATAAAACAGTCCGGCGCTTTTTTTATGAAGGATGCTTTCTTTTCCTCTGCTGGATTTTACTCCTTCGATGACCTCATAGCCCTGTTCCCACAAATGGAACATTTCTATCAAAGTTTCCGGTGGGTGCTGCAGATCACAGTCCATCACAGCCACCACATCTCCCGACGCCTGCGCCAGCCCTGCGTAAACAGCCGCTTCCTTTCCAAAATTCCTGGAAAAATGGACTCCCAGAACATTGCTGTCTCTCTCTCCTGCTTTTACGATCCTGTCCCATGTGCTGTCTGCGGACCCATCGTCCACAACTACCAACTCATAGGAAATGCCCGCAGCGCTTAAGGTTTCCTTCAGCACGCTGCATGCCTTTTCCACCATCAATTCCTC
The DNA here is from genome assembly GCF_964240875.1 of Ruminococcus sp. 5_1_39BFAA. Lineage (NCBI taxonomy): Bacteria > Bacillati > Bacillota > Clostridia > Eubacteriales > Oscillospiraceae > Ruminococcus > Ruminococcus sp. 5_1_39BFAA. The sequence continues at coordinate 106,170 of NZ_CAXSVO010000004.1, forward strand.
GTTATATGCTGGCAGAACCACTGATAATCTGCTCATATTCTCATCCTTTTATCTTTTTATATTTGTCCGCCGAACATTAACATTATATTACAATTTTCTATCCGATTCAACCGAAAAACAAGTTCTTAAGGATTCTTAAGCGAAGCGAAGTAAAAAACCTGCGGTACATATTTCTATGCACCGCAGGCCATAAGCTCTATGATATCAGAGCTGTCTTTATATGATTATTCTTCTGTTTCTGTGTGAAGAGTAACCAGCTTCTGCAGATATTCAAATCTTGCCTTAGCCTCAGCCTGGTTCTTAGTGAACAGTCTTTCAGCCTTCTCAGGATTCTGACGCTGTAAGGAGTTATAACGAACCTCGCCGTTTAAGAACTCACGGTAATCGGTCATATCCGGAGCCTTGGAATCAAGTGTGAACTTGCTTCCTTCTGCTGCAGGATTGAATCTGAAGTTGTGCCAGTATCCGCACTTAACAGCCAGTTCTTCCTCGGTCTGAGCCTTGGACATACCTTTCTTGATACCATGGTTGATACATGGAGCATAAGCGATGATCAGGGATGGTCCCGGATAAGCCTCTGCCTCTGCGATTGCTTTGATTGCCTGGTTGAAGTCAGCACCCATGGAAATCTGAGCAACATATACATAACCATAGCTCATAGCGATAGAAGCCATATCTTTCTTCTTCACTTCTTTACCGCCTGCTGCGAACTGAGCGATTGCACCGGTAGGTGTAGACTTGGAAGCCTGTCCGCCTGTGTTGGAGTAAACCTCAGTATCGAATACCATAACGTTGATGTCACGTCCGCTTGCGAGAACATGGTCAACACCGCCGAATCCGATATCGTATGCCCATCCGTCACCACCGAAGATCCACTGGGATTTCTTAGCCAGGAAGTCTTTCTGAGCAAGAATCTCTTTTGCCTTGTCACATCCGCAAGCTTCCAGAGCTGCTACTAATTTATCGGTAGCTGCGCCGTTTGTTGCTCCGCATGCAAAGGTATCCAGCCATTCCTGACCAGCAGCCTTTACGTCCTCGTTTGTACCGTTTGCTACTACATCTTCAACCTTAGCTTTCAGACCGTCACGGATTGCTTTCTGAGCGAGAAGCATACCATAACCGAACTCAGCGTTATCCTCGAATAAGGAGTTGCCCCATGCAGGACCCTGACCCTTAGCATTTACGGTGTATGGTGTGGACGGTGAAGAGTTACCCCAGATAGAGGAGCAGCCTGTAGCATTTGCAATGTACATTCTGTCGCCGAACAACTGGGTGATCAGTTTTGCGTAAGGTGTCTCGCCACAACCTGCACAAGCTCCGGAGAACTCAAGCAGAGGCTGTTTGAACTGGCTTCCCTTAACGGTTGTCTCTTTAAATTTAGCGATAACATCTTCCTTAACCGGAAGTTTTACGCCGTAATCAAAGTATTTCTGCTCGCCAAGATTTGCTTCCAGGTTTTCCATAGCAAGGGCTTTTGCACCTTTCTTGCCTGGGCAGACATTTGCACAGGAACCACATCCTGTACAGTCAAGTGCGGAAACAGTCATGGTGAACTTGTATTCTTTCATACCGGTCATCGGTAATGTCTTGATTCCTTCCGGAGCTGCAGCAGCCTCTTCCTCTGTAAGAGCTACCGGACGGATAACTGCGTGCGGGCAGACATAAGCACATCTGTTACACTGGATACAGTTTTCCGGATTCCATACAGGAATATTAACAGCGATACCACGTTTCTCGTATGCAGCAGAGCCGGACGGTGTGGTACCATCTACGTAATCCTTGAATGCAGATACAGGCAGGCTGTTTCCTTCCTGAGCATTTACTTTTGCCTGGATGTTATTAACGAAGTCGATAACTTCCTGACGTCCCTCGGTAGCATTGGTCATGTGCAGACCTTCGTCAGCAGCATCTTTCCAGCTTTCCGGAACCTGAACCTCAACAACCTGTTTTGCACCAGCGTCGATTGCAGCCCAGTTCTTCTGAACAACGTCATCACCTTTACGTCCGTAAGTAGCCTTTGCAGCAGCCTTCATCAGGTCGATAGCCTGCTCTTCCGGAATGATACCGGTCAGTTTGAAGAATGCGGACTGAAGGATCGTGTTGATACGTGTTGGTCCCATGCCGGTCTCGATACCGATCTTAACACCATCGATGGTGTAGAATTTGATACCGTGGTTTGCGATAAATGCTTTTACCTGTCCTGGTAAGTGTTTCTCAAGACCTTCCATATCCCATGCACAGTTCAGAAGGAATGTACCGCCGTCTACCAGCTCCTGTACCATGTTGTATTTGTTTACATAGGACGGGTTGTGGCAGGCAACGAAGTCTGCTTTGTGGATCAGATATGTGGATTTGATCGGTTTCTTACCAAAACGTAAGTGAGACATGGTAACACCGCCGGACTTCTTGGAGTCATAATCAAAGTAAGCCTGAGCGTACATGTCTGTGTTATCACCAATGATCTTGATGGAGTTCTTGTTAGCACCTACAGTTCCGTCAGCGCCAAGACCCCAGAACTTACAGTTGGTTGTTCCTTCTGGTGTGGTTACGAGAGCTGCGCCTGTCTCAAGAGAAAGGTTTGTAACGTCATCCACAATACCAAGAGTGAATTTAGCTTTTGTTGTGTTCTCGAATACTGCTACGATCTGTGCCGGAGTCGTATCCTTGGAACCTAAACCGTAACGTCCGGTAAATACCGGTACATCCTTGAACTGGCTGTCTTTCAGAGCAGCTACAACGTCAAGGTACAGAGGCTCGCCAAGTGCGCCTGGCTCTTTTGTTCTGTCCATAACAGTGATCTGTTTTACAGATGCAGGGATTGCGTCGATCAGGGCCTGTGCACAGAATGGTCTGTACAGACGAACCTTAACAACACCAACCTTTTTGCCTGCTGCCATTAAGTAGTCAATGGTCTCCTCGATGGTATCGTTTACGGAACCCATAGCTACTACTACATGCTCTGCATCTTCTGCACCATAGTAGTTGAACAGTTTGTAATCGGTACCGATCTTTTCATTTACTTTGTCCATGTATTCCTGTACGATTGCCGGAAGAGCATCGTAGTATGGATTACATGCTTCTCTTGCCTGGAAGAAGATATCCGGGTTCTGAGCGGAACCTCTCTGGCACGGATGATTCGGGTTCAGCGCATGGTTGCGGAACTCCTGGATGGCATCCATATCAGCCATATCCTTCAGGTCTTCATAATCCCATGTTTCGATTTTCTGGATCTCGTGGGATGTACGGAATCCGTCGAAGAAGTTGATAAAAGGAACTTTACCTTTGATCGCTGCCAGATGTGCAACCGGAGTTAAGTCCATAACTTCCTGTACGGAAGACTCACACAGCATAGCGCATCCTGTCTGACGACATGCCATAACGTCAGAATGATCACCAAAGATAGAAAGTGCATGGGAAGCAAGAGCACGAGCGGATACGTTGATAACGCCCGGTAACTGCTCACCAGCGATTTTGTAGAGGTTCGGAATCATAAGTAACAGACCCTGGGATGCTGTGTAGGTAGTGGTCAGGGCACCTGCTGCCAGAGAGCCGTGTACTGCACCTGCTGCACCAGCCTCGGACTGCATCTCTGTAACCTGAACTTCCTGTCCAAAGATGTTCTTTCTTCCCTGGGTAGCCCACTCGTCTGTTGCCTCAGCCATAACAGATGAAGGGGTGATCGGGTAAATAGCAGCTACATCAGAAAAAGCATATGATGCATGAGCGGCTGCATGATTACCATCCATGGTTTTCATCTTTCTTGCCATAGTTTGTTATTCCTCCTTAAAGGTATGATGAAAAATTATTTCTAGACCACAATGTGTCTAAAATTCCGGTTTTAATTATAGCATATATTTTAAAAGATGTCTATTTTGTTTGCCTTTTTTTTGTATATTATCACATACAAAAAAGCAGAAACTCCGAAAGCTCCTGCCTTTTCTGAAAGCCTTTATTCTTTTCTTTCCAAAATATCCTGCAGGGATTTTCTTCGCAGCATTGACCAAAGCTCTCTCTGGATCTCTGCCAGCTCCCTATGTACCAGACAGGGCAATCCGTCCTGCCCATCTCTGACGCACACCATCCCCGGATCCATACACTCAATGATAAATAATTCCGGATCAATTGCAGAATAAACATCATACAGGGTCATCTCATCCAATCCTCTGTTCAGTGCATAACCGCCGTGAACCCCTCGAAATCCTTTTACGATTCCCGATTTCTGCAGCTTCTTTAAAATCTTGTATGCAAAAGGAGCTGTTATGGCTTCCTTTTCACAGATTTCGCTTACACTGAGCCTCGCCTCTCCAGCCAGGGCGCGAAGCACCCTCACCGCATAGTCACACTCTCTCGTAATAAACATAATTCCGTACCTTTCTTCTAATGTCTAAGAACTTCTAGTGTACTGTATTTCCTCTCCCAACTACAGAAATTATATCAATTTTATACATAAATTTCAACTAAATGGTCAAATATATTTAACCACGACTGTTCCACTATTTTATTTCTCACCAAATATCAGAACAAGCCCTACGAGCAGGATGACAATCCCCAGAATATACCGCAGCCATTTGCTCACCGCTCCAAAACGCGGATTCTCAATTGCTTTATTTACATAGCTGTATCCGGTTCCCGCTGCCAGCAAAAGGATGCTGTGTCCCAGGGCATAAAGAACCATAAGAAGAATACCCCACCACGCGTTTCTTCCAAGCTGTGCCACCAGCGCCAGCAAAGCAACCATGACAGGGATAGCACAATGGGATGCGAATACCCCTCCCAGCGCTCCTGTGAGGAAAGCTCCGGCATAACCTTTTTTGGTGTTCTTTTCGGAAACATGGATATGCGGAATAACGTTTATGACACCGAAAACCTGAAGCGCCATCAGAATCATCAGGATACCCATCAGGATCGCCCACCAATGTCCGGCCTCGTGCATGAAATGACCGATGGCGGATGCCACAGAACCAAAGACGCCGAAGGTCACAGCCATTCCAAGTGCCATTGTTAGTGAGAGTCTGAAAGCTTTTGCCGGCTTTGCCCCGGTAGCGCCCACACAGGTGAGAACCATAGGCACCGTAGCCAGTGAGCACGGCGTAAAGGAAGTGATCAATCCTGCTGCCAGGCTTAAAAGCGGCGCCGCCCACAGATTTTCAGACATGATTTTTGTTAATGTGTCCAGTATTGCGCTCATAAAATCTCTTCTTTCTTTCCAAACTATAACAATATCGTTCTACTCTCCTGCTTTCTCCATGATTTCCCGGCAGATAGCATCCGCACTGCGTCCATCAGTTTTCACCGAGAAATCTGCCGCAGCCTCATATTTCGGTCTCCGCACTTCCATCAGTTCCCGGATGTATTCCACATTCATATTCCCTTCCAAAAGCGGACGGTCATGGCAGTCCCGTATTCTCTCGTATACCGTCTCCGGCGCAGCCGTCAGAAGGACGATCCTACCGTGTTTTTTCATAAGATTCACATTGCACTGCCGCATCACCGTTCCTCCTCCGCAGGAGATCACGATATTTGCCCTTCCGGAAAGCCGTCCCAGAAAAGCTGTTTCCAGTTCTCTGAAATACGCTTCCCCTTTTTCGCGGAAAATATCAGGAATGCTCATTCCTTCCTCCCTGACGATCTCCTCGTCCATTTCTATCTGCTCCAGCCCGTAAGCTTCATGGAGACAATGGGAAACCGTGCTTTTTCCTGTTCCCATAAATCCTGTAAGATAAATCTGTCTGTTCTTCATTTTCCTCTTCCAATCTTTTTCTGTACTTGACACTAAATCCCTTTTATGGACAAAACCCTCCGGCTCTATCCTTCCGCGTATTATAACACGCTCTTATTTATTTTGTAAAGAACAAGTCAAACAGGCGGAAATAGCTGCAAATAGCAGCTTTCTGCCATAAAAAGTAAGGGAAAATGAAAATAATTCTTGCAAATTTCCCAGTTTACGTTAGAATGGAAATCGGCTATACTAAACAAAGAAATAATTGAAGTGATTTTTTACAGAAAAGCTAAGAAGAGGTAAATTATGATTTCAGCAAACAATATTACTTTGCGCGTTGGAAAAAAAGCGCTTTTTGAGGATGTAAACATTAAGTTTACAGAAGGCAACTGCTACGGTCTTATCGGAGCCAACGGCGCCGGAAAATCCACATTCCTTAAAATTCTTTCCGGTCAGTTGGAGCCAACAAAGGGCGATGTTGTGATCACCCCTGGGCAGCGTCTTTCCTTTCTGCAGCAGGACCATTTCAAGTACGACGCTTACCCTGTTCTGGATACCGTTATCATGGGAAATGTCAGACTGTATGAAATAATGAAAGAAAAAGAGGCCATTTATGCAAAAGAGGACTTCACCGACGAAGACGGCATCCGCGCCAGCGAGCTGGAGGGTGAATTTGCAGAGATGAACGGATGGGAAGCAGAATCCGATGCTGCCACCCTGTTGAATGGTCTTGGCGTGGATACGGAATTCCATTATACACAGATGGCAGACCTGACCGGAAGCCTGAAGGTAAAGGTTCTTCTTGCCCAGGCATTGTTCGGAAATCCGGATATTCTTCTCCTTGACGAGCCTACTAACCATCTTGACCTTCCTGCTATTGAATGGCTGGAGGAGTTCCTGATCAACTTTGACAATACGGTGATCGTGGTTTCCCATGACCGTTACTTTTTAAATAAGGTATGTACGCATACCGCTGATATCGATTACGGCAAGATCCAGCTCTATGCCGGCAACTATGATTTCTGGTATGAGTCCAGCCAGCTCCTGATCAAACAGATGAAGGAAGCCAATAAGAAAAAAGAAGAAAAGATCAAAGAGCTGCAGGAATTTATTTCCCGTTTCAGCGCCAATGCTTCCAAATCCAAGCAGGCAACCTCCCGTAAAAGAGCTCTGGAAAAAATCCAGTTGGATGAGATGCGTCCCTCCAGCCGTAAATATCCCTACATTGATTTCCGTCCGAACCGCGAGATCGGCAATGAGGTATTGATGGTTGAAAATCTTTCCAAGACCATTGACGGTGTTAAGGTACTTGACAATATTTCCTTCACCCTTGGTCACAACGACAAGGTTGCTTTTGTCGGTGCCAATGAGCAGGCTACCACTGCCCTGTTCCGGATCCTTATGGGAGAGATGGAGCCGGACGAAGGAAATTATAAATGGGGTGTCACGACCTCCCAGGCATATTTCCCTAAGGACAGTACCCAGGAGTTTGACAATGACCTGACCATCACCGACTGGCTGACCCAGTATTCTGAGATTAAGGATGCCACCTATGTGCGAGGTTTCTTGGGCCGTATGCTGTTCCCTGGCGAGGATGGCGTAAAACGTGTCCGTGTCCTCTCCGGAGGTGAAAAGGTGCGTTGTCTTCTTTCTAAGATGATGATCTCCGGCGCCAATATCCTTCTTCTGGATGAGCCTACCAACCATCTTGACATGGAATCCATCACAGCATTAAACAACGGACTGATCAAATTTCCGGGTGTCATTCTTTTCACCTGCCATGACCATCAGTTTGTGCAGACCACTGCAAACCGTATTATGGAGATTCTTCCTAACGGCACGCTGGTTGACAAGATCACTACTTATGATGAATATCTGGCAAGCGATGAAATGGCAAAGAAACGCCATGTTTACCAGGTAAATGAGGCAGATGCACAGGATAACTGATAAAAGTTAAAATTTTCCGGCAAAAAGCTCCGAACCAATACGGCCCGGAGCTTTTGTTATTTTTTGCTTAGCTATTTTACTACTGCCTTGATACTCAGACAGTCTGTGGGATACAGGAAAGATGCGTAGCTTCCTTTGGTAGGGGTCATGACACCGGAATAGGTTCCCGGAAGAAGCATTAATGTATATTTTGTCTTGCCGTTTGCAGAATCATAATCCAACCTCTGAGACTTGGTTACCTTCTTATTTGTCAGGCTCTTGAAGGCCAGGTCATTTGCACGGAAGTTATAAGTCTCATAGGATGTTTTGTTCAGGGTTCTCTTTACAACAGTTCCTTTTCTTGCAGCAAAAATCACAGGCGTATAGGATACATTGCCCCGGGTGCGATTAAAGTAAACGGTTTTGCCTTTTGTAATATTTACGGTTTTCAAAGGCTTATGGCTTGCTGACTGCTTCTGGAAGGTAAGCTGTTTTGCCGCTGATGACGTTGTTTTATAGTTCACATTCATCTTGATGCTTCCGGATTTTACATAAATGCAGGCAACAAGCCCGGATTTTGAGCTTTGCGAGGTTTTTAAGTAAGTAGAGCTTTTTACATTTCCGGAATCTTCACGGCAATCCGCTGTTGCAAGCGCTGCTCCATCATAAGAAAATACGATATCATATCTGGTATTCTTTGTCTGAGGAACAATGCGGTATGTATACTGGGTAATTTTATTTACATTCGTATTCGTATTTACCAGATGATAGCAGCTTCCTGCATTCAGCTTTGCTGTTATCCTTTTTGTACGGGTCGTAGCGCCGAATACTGTCACAGCACTTGCCAGCAGCATGACTGCTGTCAGCATTACCATGACCAGCCTTCTTAATCTTTTCTTCTCTTTCATATTCCTCAGCCTCCTTAATTCTCATTTACAGTAATGTCCGCAAGCTTGCCCTTCGTCACAGCAAGCAGGTCCTGTACCGGAACCTTAAGCGTCAGTCCAATTCGTCCCCCGCTTACGTATATCTCCTGGAAATCCCCGGCAGTCGCATCAAAAACAGTAGGAAACGCTTTTTTCATGCCAATGGGACTGCACCCTCCCCGAACGTATCCGGTAATCCTGGTAATGTCTTTTACATGGATCATATCAACAGCCTTTTCCCCCACTGCCTTTGCCGCAGCCTTACGGTCTACCTCTTTTTCAATCGGAACTACAAATACGTAAAAGCCGCCGCTTTTGCCTTCCATCACAAGGGTTTTAAAAGACTGTTCGTACGGCGCCCCAGTGAGATCAGCACTATGAATTCCATCAACAAATTCATCACATTCGTAGACAAGTGTCTCGTATTTCACCTTCTGACGGTCCAGCATCCGCATCGCATTTGTTTTCGCTTCCTTTGCCATATTTTCTGTCAACCTCCTATAATGTTCTGGCTGATTGTAGTTTAGCACAAATGGTCGGTATAATCAACGGCAATTGCTATTCGTCAAACTCCAACACAGCGATTTTAAACCTGTCTGTCTCCTTTTTCTCGATCACTTTTCCGCTTCTGCTTTTTAACCTCTCACTGGCAGGATAAGGTTTACTCATACCCAGCGCATCCTCGATCATATAGGTGTAAAAGCTGGTTTCAAACTCCTTCACTTCATAAACCCTGCCAACCTCCAGCATTGGTCCGTTGTCTTCTATCGAAAATTCCATTGTTCTCATAGCATTTCTCCATTTACGTAAACTAGGTTTCTTTTATTATACTATAAAAAGTTTTAATTTTGTAAATTAACCTTTCTTTTATCCTCGCATATGATAGAAAAAAAGGAGCCTTTGGGAAACTCCCAAAAGCTCCAAACTATTGATTTTAAAAGCTCTATGAATTAGAACTTGCCTTCCTTAGCAGCTTCCTCAACGGAAACAGCTACAGCAACAGTAGCACCAACCATCGGGTTATTGCCCATTCCGATCAGACCCATCATCTCAACGTGAGCCGGTACGGAGGAAGAACCTGCAAACTGAGCATCAGAGTGCATACGTCCCAAGGTATCGGTCATACCGTAGGAAGCAGGACCTGCTGCCATGTTGTCCGGGTGAAGGGTACGTCCTGTACCGCCTCCGGAAGCAACGGAGAAATATTTCTTTCCTAACTCAACGCATTCTTTCTTATATGTACCTGCAACCGGATGCTGGAAACGTGTCGGGTTAGTGGAGTTACCGGTGATGGAAACGCCAACGTTCTCATGGTGCATGATCGCAACACCTTCCTGAACGTCATCTGCACCGTAGCATTTTACAGTAGCGCGAAGTCCGTCAGAGTATGGTTTCTCATATACAACGTTTAATTTTGCTTCTTTGTAGTCATATTTTGTCTCTACAAATGTGAAGCCGTTGATACGGGAGATGATCTGAGCAGCGTCTTTTCCAAGTCCGTTCAGGATAACGCGTAATGGTTTCTGACGTACTTTGTTTGCCTTCTCAGCGATACCGATAGCACCCTCTGCTGCTGCAAAGGACTCATGGCCTGCCAGGAAGCAGAAGCACTCTGTCTCTTCTTCCAGTAACATCTTTCCAAGGTTACCATGGCCAAGACCTACTTTTCTGTGGTCAGCAACAGAACCAGGGATACAGAAAGCCTGAAGGCCCTCTCCGATCGCTGCAGCAGCGTCAGCAGCTTTTCTGCAGCCTTTTTTGATTGCGATAGCAGCGCCTACGGTGTAAGCCCAGCAAGCATTCTCAAAGCAGATAGGCTGGATCTTCTTAACCTGCTCATATACATCAAGTCCAGCATCTTTTGTAATTTTCTCAGCTTCTTCGATGGAGCTGATTCCATAGCTGTTTAATACAGCATTGATCTGGTCGATTCTTCTCTCATAACTTTCAAATAATGCCATTTTCGTTCGTCTCCTTTCGTTCCCAATTACTCTTGTCTCGGGTCGATAATCTTAACAGCATCTGCTACACGGCCATACTGACCTTTTGCCTTTTCCCATGCGGTGTTAGGGTCATCACCTTTTTTGATGAAGTCAGTCATTTTTCCAAGAGAAACGAACTGGTATCCAATAACCTCATTATCCTCGTCAAGAGCGATACCTGTTACATAGCCTTCTGCCATTTCCAGGTAACGAACGCCTTTTTCCTTTGTTGCGTACATAGTACCAACCTGGGAACGAAGTCCTTTTCCAAGATCCTCAAGTCCGGCACCGATTGCAAGACCGTCATCAGAGAATGCACTCTGAGTACGTCCGTAAACGATCTGAAGGAACAGCTCTCTCATTGCTGTATTGATTGCATCGCAGACTAAGTCAGTGTTCAAAGCTTCCAGGATAGTTTTGCCCTGAAGGATCTCTGCTGCCATAGCTGCAGAATGGGTCATACCGGAACATCCGATTGTCTCAACAAGAGCTTCCTCGATCACGCCTTCTTTTACGTTCAGGGACAGCTTACATGCACCCTGCTGCGGAGCACACCAGCCAACACCGTGTGTAAAGCCTGAAATATCTTCGATTTTTTTAGAATGAACCCATTTTCCTTCTTCCGGAATTGGAGCTGGTTCATGTTTTGCGCCCTTAGCTACAGGACACATGTTTTCAACTTCCTTAGTGTAAATCATTTTAAGACTCCTTTCAGTATGGATTGACTTATGCGTTGTTAAAGACCTAACAACCTAGCGTTATTTTCTCACAAAATGCTTCATTCGTCTAGTCATATTTTGTAAAAATACGCACAAAAACTTTGTGAGAACCGAACAAAATTCATGGAAAACCATTTCCGTATGTGATAGAATAATTCTCATATTACAGGAAAGCAGGAACAACCATGGAAAAAACTACCCCAAACTCATTTTTGCCCGAAAAATACAGAATTCTCAGCGGCAGCGCCTTAAAGGTACTGGCTATGGTGATCATGCTCATAGACCACACGGCGGCTTTTTTGCTGAACCGGTACGCACCTGCCACAACCACTCTTTTTACTCTGGGAAATACCGGATTTTCTATTTACCGCATTATGAGGGATGTAGGGCGAGCCGCCTTCCCCATCTTTTGCTTTCTGTTAGTGGAGGGCTTCCTTCACACCCATGACCGCCGGAAATACGGCCTGAACCTTCTGGTTTTTGCCTGTATTTCAGAGATTCCGTGGAATTTTGCCCACGGAGGCGAGCTTTTTAATCCCGCCAGACAGAATGTATTTTTTACCCTGTTTCTGGGATATCTCGCCTTCTGTGCCCTTGACTATTACAAAGACCGTGAAACCATGCAGCTTCTTTGTATGCTGGCACTTTTTGCCGTATCCTGGTATCTTCATGCCGATTACGGCTGGCGCGGATACGTGTTTCTGCTGATCATGTACTGGCTTCACAATAAAAAAGCAGCTCAGGCGGTGATCGGAAGCTCCTGGCTGTACTATGAATGGAAGGCATGCTTTGCTTTTCTCGCTATTAATATGTACAACGGAAAGAGGGGCTTTATCCGCGGAAAAGGCGCAAAATATTTCTTTTATGCCTTTTATCCGGTACACATAGCCATTCTCTACATTTTGCAGACGATCCTCTTTCCGTTATAACTGCGAAGCATTACTGCTTCGCAACAATCTCATCTTTGTTTTTATAAATACTGTTGGCAGGTACACAGCCTCTTACCGGGGAAAGGGGATAGATATTGGTGCATCTGCCGATTACAGTTCCAGGATTCAATACGGAACCGCAGCCTACCTCCACATTGTCTCCCAGCATTGCGCCGAATTTCTTTAAGCCTGTCTCGATCTGTTCTTCTCCGTCTTTTACGATTACCAGCTTCTTGTCAGACTTTACATTGGAGCAGATAGATCCTGCTCCCATATGGGATTTATAACCCAGGACTGCATCTCCTACGTAATTGTAATGAGGAACCTGAACCTTATTAAAAAGCACCACATTTTTCAATTCTGTGGAATTTCCCACTACACATCCCTCTCCCACAAGCGCCTTGCCTCTGATAAAGGCACAGTGGCGTACCTCAGTATCCTTGCCGATAATAGCAGGACCATTGATGCAGGCTGTCGGAGCTACTTTCGCGGATTTCGCGATCCAGATATCTCCTTCATGGTAGTCATACTCCTCCGGGTCCAGCGTTTTTCCAAGCTTTACAATAAAATCTCCGATCTCCGGAAGAACCTCCCAGGGATATGTTTTTCCCTCAAAAAGCTCTTTTGCAATGGTCTGGTCAAGATCCAGCAGATTTGCAATGGTAAAATCTTTCATCATGATGATTTTCCTCCTCGTTTTGATGCAGCCGTAGTTTTTTCCGGCTTCTTATAATACTGTGCCGCAGCATCAAAAAACTGCCGCAAAGCGTATTGATAGTTGCTGGCCTCCACCTGGTTGGTACGGATGCGCACAAAATGCTCCAGCTTATCCATATATTCCTGTTCCGTAATACTGCCCTCCGCCACGTAGGTCAGCCCCTTTTCCCAGCTTGCCGTAAGCTCGGGGTTTAATAGCTGCCGGATGGAGCAATTCACCACATCGTAAATCATCTCTCCCAAAAGAGTCGGTGTAATCACCTGTGTCTTTTTATTCAGGGAAAGATACTGGATGTGAAACAGCTTTTTCAGAATTTCTGCCCTTGTAGCGCTGGTACCGATCCCGCTGCCCTTGATCTGCGCCCGCAGCTCCTCGTCTTCGATGAGCTGTCCCGCATTTTCCATAGCCAGGATCATGGAACCGGAATTATACCGTTTCGGCGGCGATGTCTCTCCTTCTTTGATGCTCAGGCCATCTACAGGAAGTATATCATTCTTTTTTAATCTCTGCAATGCGTTAAGCAGCGCTTCGTCACAGGAAATCTCCGTTTCCCCGTCCCCTTCGCGGGATTTCTCTCCTTCCTCTCCTTTTTTTCTGGAAAAAGAATTGGATGCTATTTTCAGATAGCCTTCGCTTAACAGTACCTTAAAGGACGAAAAAAAGGCTTCCTTCTCCATCTTTGTCACCAGGGAAACTTTCTGGTAAATAGCCGGAGGATAAAAAATACTCAAAAAGCGGCGCACGATCGTCTCATACACTCTTTGCGCGGTCTGGGAAAGCTTTTGCAGCGCTCCCAGTCCCTGCCCGGTGGGAATGATGGCATAATGGTCCGTGATCTGCTTGTCATTTGTATATCGCGTTTTTGCAATGTTTTTATAGGTTCCAAGCTCCAGAGCTTCCTTTGCCGCTTCCCCGACAGGGCCGTAATTCTTCAAGCCTGCAATATTTTTATAAATCTCCTTTGCCACCGCTGTGGACAAAACCCTGGCATCCGTTCTCGGATAGGTCACCAGTTTTTTCTCATAAAGCTCCTGCACAATGGCAAGAGTTTCGTCCGGGCTTATCTTAAACAGCTTGGAGCACACGTTCTGAAGCTCCGCAAGATTAAACAGAAGGGGCGGATTTTTATTCTCCTTTTTGCGTTCCACCTTTTCCACCCCGCAGGTAAGGGGCGGATTCACGCTCAATTCCTGGATCAGCCGTTCCGCATCCTCTTTTTTGCGGAAGCCGTTTTCCTTATATAAAACCGGGGACTGGAAATAGCGGCTTCCCTCCACCGCTCTCCACTCTCCGTCGAATTTTTCTCCTTCAAGGGCAATGCTGCTGATTACCCTGTAAAACGGTGTTTTTACAAATGCCCGTATTTCTCTCTCCCTGCGCACCACCATTCCCAAAACGCAGGTCATGACACGGCCCACGGAAATAGCCTGGTATTTAGAGCCCAGATAGTTGGAAACGCTGTTTCCATACCGCAGGGTAAGTACACGGGAAAAATTGATTCCCATTAGATAATCTTCTTTTGCCCGGAGGTAAGCGGAAGCAGACAGATTATCATACTCGGAAATATCCTTTGCCTCACGGATACCCCGCAGGATCTCTTCCTCTGTCTGGGAATCGATCCACACTCTTTTCTGGTTTTTACCCTTCACACCTGCCATCTGTGCTACAAGGCGGTAAATATATTCTCCCTCACGCCCGGAGTCGGTACACACATAGATGGTGTCCACATCCGGCCGGTTCAGCAATCCCTTTACAATATCAAACTGCTTCTGCACGCCGGGGATTACTTCATACTTAAATTCACGCGGCAAAAAAGGCAGGGTATCGAGACTCCACCTTTTGTACTTGATATCGTATTTTTCCGGGTAGCTCATGGTGACCAGGTGCCCTACACACCAGGTCACCACTGAAGTTTCAGACTCCAGATAGCCGTCCCGTCTTTGTCCGTTGATTTTTAAAGCTTTCGCAAATTCCTGAGCCACACTGGGCTTTTCAGCTATGTATAAAGCTTTTGCCATTATTTGTCTGCACTCATCTTTCTAAGCGGCCATGCCAGCAATACAGCACCGCCTACCATATTTCCAAGTGTAACGATCACCATGCTCTTCAGCATCAGACCGATGGACAATCCGTCAACCAGGCCAAGGCTGGTCACAAAAATTCCCATGTTTGCGATACAGTGCTCAAAGCCGCTTACGACAAAGCCTGAGATACACATCACGATCATCAGGAATTTTCCTGCCTCGCTTTTCAGCTTGATTCCGCAGAGTACACCCAAACATACAAAGAAGTTGCACAATACTGCACGGAAAAACATCTGGCCCATAGGGATCGTCAGCTTGTTGTTGATAAATCCACCAAAGTAATCTGCTGTGCCGGATGCGCCTGCGCCTACAAAAATCAGCGCAAAGATCAGACATCCCACAAAGTTTCCAATGTAGCTGACAAGCCATACTTTTCCGGCATCTCCCCAGGAAACGCTCTTGTCATATGCGCCGAATGCCATAACCAGGTTATTTCCGGTAAAAAGCTCGCCGCCTACAAGGCAGATCAAAAGTACTGCAATGGAGAAAACAAGTGCTCCCAGGAATTTTCCCCATTCCGGTGCTGTGCCTGAAAATACATTACCTACCACGTTGCTGTAGATCATAGCCACATCGATAAAGAATCCTGCCATGACCGCGCGAAGGAAATACTTCAGGAAGTTGCTGTTCAAAAGGCCGATCTTGCCTTTTGCAGCGTTTGAGAGTTTCTGTACGTCTTCGTAATTCATAAAACCACCTCCGCTAGTTTATGAAATTTTTATAGTTCCTAAACATTATAACACTTTGATGATTTTTTCACAATAAAAAGTGAGAAAAATGTTGCAATTAGTCAAAATATAGCCATTTTTCCTTCTTATCCGTCACCTGACCGATAACGTCAGACGGAATATTCAGCGACGACAGGGCCTTTTGCGCTGCTTTTGCGTCCTCTGGTGCAATAGACAGAAGAAGTCCTCCTGAGGTCTGGGGATCAAACAGGATATCCTGTACTGCAAGCTCCACCGCACCCATAGAGACATGTTCCTCCGCAAAATCCCGGTTCCGGTAAGCGCCCTGAGGTACCAGTCCCATGGAGGCATAGAGCCTTGCAGACTCCAAAATCGGAACAAGCTTCGTATGGATGAGTAGGGACTTCCCGCTTCCTCTCGCCATTTCCAGCGCATGTCCTGCAAGGCCGAAGCCAGTCACATCTGTACAGGCATGGATCCGCAATTCTCTCACCGCATCTCTGGCATATTTATTCAGCGTTGCCATGATCTCCACTGCTTCCCGCTGTTCCTCCTCAGAAGCCAGCTCTGCTTTTACAGCAGTGGTCAGGATTCCGGTCCCAAGAGGCTTTGTCAGGATCAGGAAATCTCCCTCCTGTGCTCCTGTGTTTTTCCACAGCCTGTCCGGATGCACAAATCCGGTAACACTCAGTCCGTATTTGGGCTCATCATCCTGAATGGTATGTCCGCCTGCCAGTACAGCCCCGGCTTCCATAACCTTATCAGCTCCGCCGCGCAGGATTTCTCCCAGAATCTCCGCCGGAAGACAGTTTGGAAAAGCCGCAATGTTCAAAGCAATCTTAGGCTCCCCTCCCATGGCGTAAACGTCGCTTAAGGAGTTTGCGGCAGCAATTCTTCCAAAGTCGTAAGGATCATCCACAACCGGAGTAAAAAAGTCAAGTGTCTGGATGGTTGCAAGCTCGTCTGATATCCTGTACACTGCAGCATCGTCTGAGGATTCCGTGCCAACCAGAAGGTTTTCATCATAAAATCTCGGCAGCCTGCCCAAAACTTGGGCAAGGGTCACAGGACCTACTTTCGCCGCTCACCCGGCAGTATGGGCATACTGGGTAAGACGTATCTTTTCTTCTCTGCTCATGGCTTCACCTCCTATCCTGGTAAGTTCTTTTATCTTAGCATAAAACTGCTTTTCCGTAAAGGCGGTAGCTTTACAAAAAGGGTACTGCCGATGTCGATGCAGTACCCTTTTTGTTTTATTTTGCCTGGATATATCCTTTTGCTTTCAATGTCTCTGCGCAGAGAACAGCACCGCCTGCTGCACCTCTCACAGTATTGTGGGAAAGTCCGATAAATTTCCAGTCATAAACGCTGTCCTCACGGATCCTGCCCACGGAAACGCCCATACCGTTCTCAAAGTCCACATCTGCGGTTACCTGAGGACGGTTGTCCTCCTCTAAATACTGGATAAACTGCTTCGGCGCACTTGGAAGCTCAAGCTCCTGCGGAATGCCTTTAAACTCTGTCAGTTTCTGAATCAGCTCTTCCTTTGTGGCTTTCTTTCTGAATTTTACAAATACAGCAGCGGTATGTCCGTTGAGAATGGGAACACGCACGCACTGGCAGGTGATCACAGGCTCAGCAGCCGGTACGATCACGCCGTCTTCGATCTTACCCCAGATACGGAGCGGTTCTTTCTCGCTCTTTTCTTCCTCACCGCCGATAAACGGGATGATGTTATGCTCCATCTCCGGCCAGTCCTTAAAGGTTTTACCTGCGCCTGAGATTGCCTGATAGGTTGTGGCAACTACTTCATATGGCTCAAATTCTTTCCATGCCGTAAGCACAGGTGCGTAGCTCTGAATGGAACAGTTTGGTTTTACTGCGATAAAACCTCTCTTTGTGCCAAGACGCTTCTTCTGATGTTCAATGACTTCAAAATGCTCCGGATTGATCTCCGGAATTACCATCGGGACATCCGGTGTCCATCTGTGGGCGCTGTTATTGGAAACAACAGGTGTCTCCGTCTTTGCATAAGCTTCCTCGATGGCTTTGATCTCTTCTTTTGACATGTCTACAGCGGAAAATACAAAGTCAACGGTAGAAGCAACCTTCTCAACCTCATTTACATTCATGACCACAAGATTCTTCACTGCTTCCGGCATCGGCGTGTCCATTTTCCATCTGCCGCCTACAGCCTCCTCATAGGTTTTTCCTGCACTTCTGGGGCTTGCAGCCAGTGTAACCACCTCAAACCAAGGATGATTCTCCAAGAGAGAAATGAATCTCTGTCCCACCATTCCGGTAGCTCCTAAAATACCAACTTTTAACTTTTCACTCATAACAATATCTCCTCATTTCCATTTGTGTGTCTTTCCTTAACGCACATTTGTGTTTTCATCACATGCTACAACAAACTGCATAAAAAATCAAGCACTTTTTTCAAGATATTCCCTGCTGGCACTGATCACCTGCTCCATCACATCAGGTCCCGGAGCTCCCAACGTGATCCGCTTCTCCACACAGGTTCGCATACTGATCGCCTCGTAAATATCCTCCTGGAAAACAGGGCTGACAGCCTGATATTCTGCCAAAGACAAGTCATCAAGAGAAATTCCCTTTTCGATACATTTCAATACCAACTGACCTACGATTCCATGGGCATCCCTAAACGGCACGCCGTGATTTACCAGATAATCCGCCGCATCGGTGGCATTGGTAAAGCCGTTTTTGGCACTGGCTTCCATATTTTCTTTGTTAAACTGCATGGTAGAGACCATCCCTCTGAAAAGGGCAAGGCAGCCTTTCACAGTGTCAATGGCATCAAAGGTCAGCTCCTTATCCTCCTGCATATCTTTATTGTATGCAAGCGGAATGCCTTTCATAGTAGTCATAATGGACATGAGCGCCCCATAGACACGTCCGGTCTTTCCTCTTACCAGTTCGGCAATGTCAGGATTTTTCTTCTGGGGCATAATGCTGCTTCCTGTACTATAGGCATCATCGATCTCCACAAAACGGTACTCATTGGAATTCCACAGGATAATTTCCTCGGAAAAGCGGCTGAGGTGCATCATGATGGTAGAGAGTGCGGATAAAAGCTCGATCACATAATCCCTGTCTGACACGGAATCCATGCTGTTTCTGGTCGCCTCGTCAAAACCCAGAAGCTCTGCTGTATATTCTCTGTCAAGAGGATAGGTGGTACCTGCCAGTGCGCCCGCGCCCAACGGACAGGTATTCATACGTTTACGGATATCAGACAGTCTCCCGCGGTCACGGCGGAACATCTCAAAGTAGGCCCCCACATGGTGAGCCAGTGTGACAGGCTGTGCTTTCTGCAAATGCGTAAAGCCCGGCATGTAAGTATGTACATTCTCCTCCATGATCTTTAACAAAGCCTCCAGAAGCGCTTTCACTTCTGCGTCAATGGCATCGATCTCGTCTCTCACATAAAGCTTCATATCCAGTGCAACCTGGTCGTTTCGGCTTCTGCCTGTGTGGAGCTTTTTGCCCGCATCCCCGATCCTGTCGATCAGGTTCGCCTCCACAAAGCTGTGGATATCCTCATACTCAGCAGTGATCTCAAGCTTTCCTGATCTCACATCCTCCAGAATGCCATCCAGTCCCTCTGTGATCTTATCCTTCTCCGTGGCGGTAAGAATGCCCTGTTTTGCAAGCATCGCAACATGAGCCTTGCTGCCTCGGATATCCTGCTCATAAAACTTCTGGTCAAAGGAAATGGATGCGTTAAAGTTATATACCAGTTTGTCCGTTTCCTTAGTGAAACGTCCACCCCAAAGCTGTGCCATAGCTGATTCCTCGTTTCTTTAAAATATTTCTGTGCCCAATGTCTTGATCCGGCACCTTTCAAACATGCCTTAGTGTATCACATTTTTCTCAAAATATAAAGTATTTGATATATTTTTCCTGGCGAAAAAAAGAAGCCCCGAGGGACTTCTGTCGTTATCAAATGCTCACTGCTCCCTGGCAGCTCTTTTGGAATAAACACATCCACAGTAATTCTGCCTGTACAGACCATATTCATGGGAGAGCTCAATGGAACGCTTATAGCCGTTTTTCTTTTTGAAATCCGAAGGCAGATGGGATACCTGGTAGATTTCCGAAAGCTCCTGTCCGATTTCATTGATCTTTCCCGCATTTTTCAGCGGGCTAATGGAAAGCGTTGTGGTAAAATAATCATAGCCGCCCTCCTTTGCCAGTCTGGCAGCCTCTTCCATCCTCATACGGTAGCAGCGGAAGCACCGCTCACCGCCCTCGGGGATATCCTCCAGGCCCTTTGCCATTTTATAAAAATCCTCCGGATGGTATTCTCCTTCTCTCAGTTCAACCGGATGGATAAAATTCATCTCACGGATCATTCGCTGAATCTCAGCCACACGCTTTTCATATTCCTCTCTGGGTGAGATATTGGGGTTGTAAAAAAACACGGTAATAGAGAAATACCTGGAAAGATATTCCAGCACATAGCTGCTGCAGGGTGCGCAGCAGGCATGGAGAAAAAGCCTTGGGACTCTTCCTTCTTTCTGTTCTTTTTCAATCAGCTTTTCCAGTTCTTTTTGGTAGTTTACATTCGCCAATTCTCTCGCCCATCCTTACAATCGTTTCATAGCCGCCCTCTGAATTCTCCAGAAGGTCTGAATCCAGCCGCACTCTGCCGTGCTGCAAAAGCAGTATCACTGTAGAGCCGCCAAACTCAAAATACCCTTTCTCCTGCCCTTTCTTTACCTGGCAGGCTTCCGGATGAAGGTTCGTGATCTTGCCCACCATCATGGCTCCCACTTCCATCATCACCAGGGTACCGAATTTTTCAGTCTTTAAAAGTACATATTCTCTTATATTTTCTCTGTAAACAGGACATACCTCATTTGCCGTAGGATTTACGGTGTGAAATATTCCCGGAATTTTCACATTTTTTGATTTGATACCATCAGCCGGATAACAGTAATGATGGTAGTCGTCCACTGTCAGCCGGAAGATCAGGGCATAACCGCCTCTATATTTCGAGGAAAGCTTTTTGCTTTGCAAGAGCTCCTCTATGGTGTATGGTGTATCTTTGATATAAAAACTCTGGCCTCCGCTGATGCGGCAGGCAGTCAATTTAGCATCGCAAGGGCTTACAAGCAGTCTCTCTCCATCCGCAATGGGACGCTCTCCATCCTTCAGCCTTCTGGTAAAGAAATCATTGTAGGAAGAAAATTCCTGTTTCTCACAGGCTGACAGATCAATGCGGTTTCTCTCCACAAAACCGGGTATCAGACCTTTGGAAAACCGGGTGTTCAAAAAAGCCCCGCCAATTTTGGACACAACAGGCCGCACCAGGATTTTCAGACAAATACGTCCTCCCCAGTCACGGTATAAATGACGCAAGAATTTATCCTGGTTATTCTCCTCAATTGTAATATTTCCTTTTCGGTCTATATATTTCATGGATACCTCGCTTTTAAATGAGATGGAACATCACTGCCAACGCCAGAGCTACCATTGCTACCAGAAT
This sequence comes from Ruminococcus sp. 5_1_39BFAA, assembly GCF_964240875.1. Classification (NCBI taxonomy): domain Bacteria; kingdom Bacillati; phylum Bacillota; class Clostridia; order Eubacteriales; family Oscillospiraceae; genus Ruminococcus; species Ruminococcus sp. 5_1_39BFAA. Next base: position 127,377 of record NZ_CAXSVO010000004.1, read on the forward strand.
AATGAGCACAGGGTTCTGTGGTTTTTTCACCTTAATATCGCTAATAAACAGGATTCCCACGATCACAACAGCCGCATTCACTGCCATCAGAAAGTGTATGCCGCAGTAACGCCTGATCAAATATAAAAATGGTAGGATGATAGCCATGGAGGTGATGGGAAGTCCCTGATAATACTCTCTTACTTCCTGGCTCTCTGTCTGCCTTTTTTCTTCTGTTACATTAAAATATCCAAGCCTTATCACAGATGCCACGCCGTACAGCATAAGGATCAGCACGCTGACCTTTCCACGCATTCCCAGACTGTAGCAGATAATGATGGGAAATGCGCCGAAACACACCACATCACAGAGAGAATCAATCTGGATACCGAATTTTTTTTCATCCTCTGTACGGTCCTTCTTTGTTCTGGCGATTTTGCCGTCAAACATGTCGCAAAGGCCGGACAAAGCCAGACACAGGATCGCTACGCGGAAATCCCCTTCTAATGCCCTCGTCATGCCGAAAACGGACACAGCAAGGCTAACATACGTTAAAACTACAGTATAATCATAAAAACCTAACATGAAATATTCTCCTTTTTTCTTACGTTTCCTCCTATCACGATATGGGCCACACAGGTCATCAGCGCACTGATCAGCATCTGACCGTAATAGGCGATTCCTCTGCTCAAAAGCATGGATGGAAGCAGCAGCTTGCCAAATACAGGCACAAACATCACCATGTATAAGGTTTCACTGATTCCCATTCCTCCCGGAAGCGGAAGCATATCCACAGAAACTGAAATCACAGACTGCAGGATGCTCACCACGGCGATATTATACCCATGAAGTCCAAGGGAACGATAAACCCAATATGTAACGGTAAACAAAATACATCTCTGAACAAAGGTGATCAGAAATACATTTAGAATGATCCTCTTATGGCTTGCCCAAAATGCTGCGGTATCATGGTACTGGTCCATGGATTCTTCCAGCTTTTTCAGCCGCTCTTTCCGCGGCTTCATAATGCGGATGTGCTCCATGATCTTCAAGCCCTTTACCATCAGCCATTTCGCAAGACCAGGTGCGAATACAAGTGTCATCATCAGTGTTACGCAGAATACATTCAATCCAACTCCAAGATAAAATACCCACATGAAGTCCCCGAGATATCCTCTGAGAAAATCTCTGCCGAAAAGGCACACAAGAATCCCGATAAAGACAAGGACAGCCTTGTAGGTAATGGTGACGATCATCAGTACCAGTGTAGTCACAGGAATGGGAAGCTTGTCCTTTTTCATATAATAAATCTGCATTGGCTGTCCGCCGGTGGCGGATGGTGTGATACAGCTAAAGAAAAAGCCAACAAACGAATATAATGCACAATGGCTCATTTTTACCTTTGCTCCCAGGGTGCGCATCATATAAAAAATAATAACAGATTCACCAATGATAAAAAGTACGACACAGATGAGGCCCACGATCAGATACCGACCATCTGCCTCACGGACAGCAGCCGTAATTTTTTCTATATCTTCCCCACGGAAAACAAAATACATGGTCAGGGAAAACACTGCCGCTAAAAAAATCAGATTGAATATTGTCTTTTTACCAGTCATTTTTCCTTTTTTTCCTCATTCGCCTCTCCTCACTAAGCTCATGCTGTGCCTGCGATATTGCATTCACTAAGCGTTCACATTATACCATGGTCACTAAGCTCATACTGCGCCTGCGGCTTGCATTCGCTAAGTGTCCAGGTATATGTTCTCACTAAGCTCATGCTGCGCCTGCGGCTTGCATTCACTAAGTGTTCACATTATACCATGGTCACTAAGCTCATACTGCGCCTGCGGCTTGCATTCGCCAAGTGTCCAGGTATATGTTCTCACTAAGCTCATGCTGCGCCTGCGGCTTGCATTCACTAAGTGTTCACATTATATCATATCCATTTCCAAAAGCATATCATAAAATATACGAAAATGGAGGTAAATATATGAAACCACTTTTGGAAGTAAGGGACGTTTCACTCTCTTACCACAGTATTTCAGGGGAAACCGATGCCCTTTCTCATATATCCTTTGATCTGATGCCTGGAGAGTTTCTTGCCGTAGTCGGTCCGTCCGGATGCGGCAAATCAACTCTTTTAAACCTAATTTGTGGGTTACTGGAAGCAGAAAACGGAACCATCCTTATGGATGGAAAGCCTGTGGCAAAAGCCTCTTCCCGTATCGGCTATATGCTCCAGAAGGATCACCTCCTGGAGTGGAGAAGCATCTATAAAAATGTCCTCCTCGGCCTGGAAATCCGCGGAGAGCTCACGAAGGAAAAGCTGTCCTATATCGATGAGATGTTTCTCACCTATGGTTTGGACAAATTCCGGAATTCACGTCCCTCAGAGCTTTCCGGCGGTATGAGGCAGAGAGCCGCCCTCATACGCACCCTGGCATTAAAGCCTGACCTGCTCCTCCTTGACGAACCATTCTCCGCCCTGGATTACCAGACCAGGCTGAATGTGAGCGATGACATCGGCAGGATTCTCAAAAAGGAACACAAGCCTGCTATTCTGGTAACGCATGACATTTCCGAAGCCATCAGCATGGCAGACAGAGTGATCATACTCACCAGCCGTCCAGCAACTGTGGCAAAAATCATACCCATTCATCTGGATATCGAGGACCGCACTCCTCTTTCCTCCAGAAACGCGCCTGATTTTAAATCCTATTTCAACCTGATATGGAAGGAGCTGAACAAAAATGCCTGAACTTTCCCGTGCGCAAAGCGCTTATCTGCTGCGCATAAAACGCGACCGACAATTGATCATCACTGCACGTATCCTGGTTTTTGCAGGTTTTCTCACCTTATGGGAAATCTCGGCCAGACTTGGATGGATCGACTCCTTTATCTTCAGCAGCCCCAGCCAGATAGCCCGGACCTTTTATGGAATGTGCCTGGACCAATCCCTTTTTTCCCACATTGGAATCACTCTGGCGGAAACCCTGCTGAGTTTTTTCTTCGTGGTGGTCCTTGGGATTGGTACTGCCGTTCTTCTCTGGCTTTGTCCCAGACTTTCAAAAATCCTGGAGCCTTATCTGGTCGTGCTGAACAGCCTGCCGAAATCCGCCCTTGCTCCCCTTTTGATCGTCTGGCTCGGGGCAAATGAACGCACCATCGTAGTTGCCGGGATGTCCGTAGCCATATTCGGCTCCATCCTGAACCTGTACACCGGTTTCATGGAAGTTGACCCGGAAAAACTGAAGCTAATTGACACTTTAGGCGGAGGAAAGAAGGATGAGCTTTTTAAAATCGTCCTTCCCTCTTCCATACCGCTGATTTTAAGTATCATGAAGGTAAATATCGGACTTTGCCTTGTAGGTGTCATCATCGGCGAATTCATCGGTGCCAGGAAGGGGCTTGGCTATCTCATTATCTATGGCAGCCAGACCTTCAAGCTCACCTGGGTCCTTATGTCTATCGTCATCCTCTGCGTCATCGCCATGCTGCTCTACGGCGCGCTGGCCTTTGTGGAAAAGCGCTACACCAGACGACTGTAGCCTGTCCGTTTCTGCTTACATTCATTATAACGAAACGGGGAAGCGTTTGGATTCACGCTTCCCCGTTAATTTTTTGCTAAAATGCCCACTGGTGACTTTTTAATTCAAATAACTGTGAATTTTTGCAGTCAACTGTTTAATTCCATTGATTCCGTTGTATTCATTTGTATTCGAAAAAATCACGACCACATAATCTGTCCTTTTTCCGTATCTGGTCAGATATTTTTGGATACAGCTTTCCGCTTTTTATCTGGTAATATGTAGCCTCCATTGCAAACAGCTTAATAACGCAATTTTTTACATACAGACCAGGACCCGGAATATCCGTTTATCATGGACTGCAGAGTACTTTTCAGGGAGCTGAGGCGTACTTCCTCCTTTGTACACCGCTTCCCTTCACTATCCACATAAGTTCCGTCAGGCGTTTTCATGCTTTTTGCGACCTGTCCGTTTACCTTGAGATAACGCCCTCCGTACCAGCGGCTTGTATACATTTTTCCATATTTATTAAGGGCATATTGATTTCCCTTGTAGGTTACCCACCCGGCTTTCATGCGAAGCCGCCCGTTCAGCTCTCCAAAATAATATTTTCCGCTAAATTTCCTTCCATTTATAGTGGTATTCAACTGATGGAATGCCCTACGGGTGTCGAGACGGCCTTTCTTATTAAAATAGTAATATCCGCTGGTAAACTCCTTTTTCTTCGGGATAGTCAGATATGCCACTCTTTCAGCCGCCTTACGTGTGCTCATGCTTATCTTGGATGACTGCAGATACCATCCATCCGTTTTCTTGACAAGAGATGCCTTGTATTTGCTGTCAACCTTTACCTGTATGGCTGTCTGCTTCTTTGTTGCCGCAGATGCTTCGCGGTAATTGCCAAGCACCCCAAAAACTGTCAGCCAGAAAACCGCCGCTAAAAGCGCGGCTAATTTACAAAAACCCTTTCCCACTCTCATACCTCCGCTATCATCCCCCCAGGACCCCCGCCCTGATATATCGTATTTTACTTACCGTCTGTAAGTGAAGATATCCACTTTGCAGCGTTTTCTTTATTTTCAGAGTTTGCCAGCACTGCTATGCAAACCGGATCATAAGGAATACCAAATTTTTCAGCAAATTCTTCTGAAGAAATCGTTACATGATAGCTGTCCGCATCACTTCCAAAGGAAGCGTAAGTCTCCTCTCCCAGAACCTCCTTTATCTCAGCAAAATACCCTGACACATCCAGGCTTTCATAATAGTTTTCCGGCATAACCATCACATCTATAGCTTTTGCTTCTATCTTTGTCACCAGCGCCATCTGTCCGTAAGGGTTCAGCTCCTGTCCGCCCTCTGTAGTATTCAGATTTTGCTCCAGGGTTACTACCTGGAACTCATCCTCATCCACGCCCAAAACCGTCTCGACATCCTTTTGTGCTGCCTCATAGTCACTTCCCAGGGAATCAATCACAGTAATGGCCAGTGCTGTGTTGATCTTTGAATTGTCATAAGCGTCCTTGATCACAGATAGAATAACGATCACTCCGATCAGTCCGAAGATCGGTGCCTTGTAATAAGCCCAGATATACTGAAGCTTTCCCCAAAAGTTCATACTTTTCAGCTTCTGGCGCTCCAGCTCCCTTTTCTCTTTTTTCGTCAGATCAGACTCATGTTTATCCTTTAATTCCGGTTCTTTTACCTCTGCTGTTTCTTCTTTCTTTTCTTCCTGTAATTCGATCCGCATGTATCCTCCTTTTTATTCTATTTCAAAAATCCGCTAATGATCTGTTCTTCTGCTTCCTGCTCTGTAAGCCCTAAAGTCATCAGCTTTATGATCTGCTCTCCTGCGATTTTTCCGATAGCAGCCTCATGGATCAGCGCTGCATCCACATGAGTAGCAGAAAGCTGGGGTACTGCGCTGATCTTTGCATTGTCCATAATAATGGCGTCACATTCCGTATGTCCGCTGCAGCGGTTGTTCCCGCTTAAGTTGGATTGGAAAAGCTGGTAGGATTCCTCTCTGGCAACGGAACGGGATACGATATTAGCAGAACTGTCCTCTCCGTCAAGCTGCACATCAAAACGGCTCTCAGCCCTCTGGCTTCCGTGAGTCATAAGACGTTCCATCACCACAAGCGTTGCTCCTGCTTTTAGCCGGGCTTTATTCGTTCTGTTTGTAGAATCAATGCCGCGGATCTGTGAGGTATCCATCTCCATGTAGCTGTCCTCATCCATATAGATCTCGGTTGCAGGATTCATCAGCCGTCCGCCTGTACCGCTGCCGCTTCCATAATGCTTTTCCACATATTTTACCCGTGCATTTTTCTCCAGGAAAAAGCGGTGGATCCCGTCATGGCGACTGTCAGTATTTCCGCAGTTATCAATACCGCAGCCTGCTACTATCACAACATCTGCACCCTCTCCGATATAGAAATCATTATATACAGACTCCTGCAGCCCTGCCTGGCTCATGATCACAGGGATGTGCACGCTTTCATTTTTAGTTCCCGGCTTAATGCGGATATCAATACCGTTTTTATCTTCCTTTGTGGTAATCTCTATATTTGCGGTACTGCTTCTGCCCACGCTTTTTCCGTTTGATCGGATGTTGTAGGCTCCCTCCGGAACTTCATGAAGTCCGGCTACTTTTTCCAGTAAATCTCTCTGTATTGCGTCCATGCCTGTCCTCCTTAATCACACTTATTGCCTTCGGCCGCTTTTTCATCTGTTGACGACGCTGCCTTGTGACAGGATGCTGTGGCATCTGCCGTTCCCAGAAGCTGAGGAAGGATTTCTTCTTTTGTTCCCTGTTTTACAAGCTCTCCATCTGCGATCAAAAGAATTTCGTCTGCAATATTCAGAATTCTTTCCTGATGTGAAATGATCAGGATGGAACCGTGAAGCCTGTCGTGCATTTCCTCAAAAATCTGGATCAGGTTCTGAAAGCTCCACAGGTCGATCCCGGCCTCCGGCTCGTCAAAAACAGAAACTCTTGCCTTTCTCGCCATGACTGTAGCAATCTCAATTCTCTTGATCTCACCGCCTGAAAGACTTGCGTTCACCTCACGGTTAATGTAATCCTTTGCGCATAAGCCTACCTTTGACAGATATTCACATGCCACACCTACGGAAAGCTCCTTGCCTGATGCAAGGCGGATCAGGTCAAATACGGTTACGCCTTTAAAACGTACCGGCTGCTGAAAGGCATAGCTGATACCAAGCTTTGCCCTGTCCGTGATGCTCATTTCTGTGATGTCCTCTCCGTCCCATAAGATCTGACCGGAGGTGGGCTTCTCGATGCCAGCAATGATTTTTGCCAGTGTGGACTTTCCGCCGCCGTTTGGACCGGTGATGACCACAAATTTATTATCCTCCAGCTTCATGCTGACGTTTTTCAGAATGCCTTTTTCCTTCGCATTTCTGGATTTTTCGTCAGGTACCTGGAAGCAGATGTTTTTTAATTCTAACATGTTTACTCCTCCATCTATGGTTTTTCTATCCTGTTATCTGCCAGCCGGTCACGGCAAAATCATTTTCCGAACATCCGGCTGCGAGGGTTTTCAGGGTATTATTTTAGCACTTTTTTCCGTTTTTGAATAGGTCTTACAATATATTATTGTGAAAATCCGTCATGCTTTTAGCCAGCTACCGTCCATCCGTGCCAAAAGCCTCGCATTGTGGTAAGCCATTCTGAGAGTCAGGCAGGTTCGTCCGAGATATTTGCTGCCGTCCGGGGTTTTTACACATGCCAGTGCCAGATCGGGCACGCCGGAATTCTGCAGGCAGATGGGCAGCAAAAGCTGGATCGTGTGATTGTAATATTGTGGAATCGCAGCCTTGTAATCGGATTCCAGAATCCTTCTTGTCTGACGCAGCGCGCCGTCAAAAAGCTGCAGCCGCATTCCGCTGCTTCTCACATTTTCCGGAAGTCTCTGGGCATTTTCCTCATCCCCGAAAATGTGCTCGTACTGAGGCACAATGGGCAAATTCGTGTCAAAAACAAGGTCGGAAGGATTTTCCACGTAGCTTGCACGCTCCGGAAGCTCTGTGATCTTTGCTTTCAAAAGAGAATAGTCTGTGTAAAATCCATCCAGATACCAGTTCTGCCTGTCCGGCACCAGATTGGGTACAAAGTAAGCATAAATTGGCTGATAATAGCGATTAAAGAGTCCTGTATGAAAAATGGCGTATTCTTTTTTCTCAACCACTTTTTCTTCCTCATACAGGCGCTTAAAGGTGTTTTCCAGATAGCCTTTCAGGATTCCATTGTCGTTTGTATCGCCGAAGCTCCATTTTTCAGGCGACATTCTGGAAAGCTTCTCTATCTGCCGGTTATAATTTCCGCAGTAGGTAAACTCAAATAAATTCATAGAAACCTCCCGTTCTTATATATTGGATTTGCTATCTTTTGTATTTATTAATATTGTATTGTGGAAAATCACCGACAGAACTGCCGGTTTGAGAATCAGGAGTTTTTGAACTCCATAACATTAAGCTACCACATAGTGGGAAAAATAGCAATAGAAAATGTTGATTCGAAGGTGAGTTTTTCTTATAATAATGCGAGGGGGCAATCTCGGAGTTGCGAAGGCCGAATGCCCCCTCGCGCTCCCCCTGTTGGCCCCACTTTGCGGCGATAATTTGTGGTTTTATTTATAGGGCGCTTAGCCGATGGGGGAGATTGGAGAGCCAGCTTTTATAATAATTACACATAAATTTTGTTTGATAGGAGAATGGGATGAAAAAAGAGGGGTATTATTCTAGTGGGGAGTTTGCGAGGATGGCGCACGTGACGCTTCGGACGATTCGTTATTATGATAAGCATGATATTTTGAAGCCCTCTTTTGTAACGGAGGCGGGGGCAAGATTTTATACAGATGGTGATTTTGCACGCCTCCAACAGATATTGCTGTTGAAATATCTGGGCTTTTCATTGGAGGATATCAGGGAAATGACGATTGGGGATTCAGACTGTCACTTTATGTTGAATTCTCTTAATGTACAGTTAAAGCTTGTCAGAGACAGGATTGAACAAATGCAGCTTGTGGAAAAGGCTATTCAAGATACGGCGGATGCTATTTCCAAGGAGCATACTGTAGACTGGAGTCAGATGCTGAATCTGATTCATCTTACTGAAATGGAAAAAAGTTTGAAAAATCAGTATCAGAATGCTTCCAATATCTCATCCAGGATTAATCTGCACAGTCTCTATTCCCAGAATCAGGAGGGGTGGTTTCCGTGGATATTCAGGAACTGCCGGCTTTCTGAGGGGATGCGGGTTCTGGAACTGGGGTGCGGAGACGGGACGCTCTGGGTCCAAAACCGTGGTGAGCTTCCCAGGGAGATTTCCGTTAGCCTTTCCGATATTTCGGAAGGTATGCTCCGGGATGCCAGAAGAGCCATCGGGGCGGCGGACAGCCGCTTTTCCTTTGAGGCTTTTGACTGCCATCGGATTCCATATAGGGCGGAAAGCTTTGACCTGGTGATCGCCAACCATGTGCTGTTCTATTGTCAGGATCCCGGGCTGGTATGCAGTGAGGTACGGCGTGTATTAAAACAAGGGGGGCGCTTCATATGCAGCACTTACGGAAGCTGTCACATGCAGGAGGTCAGCAGGCTGGTTCAGGATTTTGATGAGCGGATCGTTCTTTCCGCAGATAAGCTCTATGAACGGTTCGGACGGGAAAATGGAAAAAACATCCTTTCCACCTGTTTTGAACAGATTACCTGGAAGACCTATGAGGATGCCCTTCTGGTTCCTGATGCGGAGCCTTTGATCTCCTACATTCTCTCCTGTCACGGAAACCAGAACCAGTATCTTCTGGACAGATATAAGGAATTCCGGTCCCATGTAAAGAAAAAAACGGAAAATGGCTTCCATATCACAAAGGATGCCGGGATATTTATTTGTGAAAAATTAACAAATTTAAAATAAATGTAAAAAAGTTCTTGAAGGTAACCCTACGTCACCTTTTATAATAAAGAAAACTTGAAAATGATCTGAACACCATTGAAACCAAACGGACAACAGTATTTTACAAAGGAGATTTTTATGAAGGGAATTATTTTAGCCGGCGGTTCCGGCACAAGGCTCTATCCGCTCACTATGGTTACGTCTAAGCAATTGCTCCCTATTTATGACAAACCCATGATCTATTATCCTATGTCTGTTCTCATGAATGCAGGCATCCGTGATATCCTGATCATTTCCACACCACAGGACGCTCCCCGCTTTGAAGAGCTTCTCGAGGACGGACATCAGTTTGGTGTTCATCTCACCTATGCGGTTCAGCCCAGCCCTGATGGTCTGGCACAGGCATTTATCATCGGCGCTGATTTCATTGGGGATGACACGGTTGCCATGGTGCTGGGCGACAATATTTTTGCCGGCCACGGCCTGAAAAAACGCCTGAAAGCTGCAGTACAAAATGCGGAATCCGGCGCAGGTGCTACCGTATTCGGCTATTACGTAGATGACCCGGAGCGCTTTGGCATTGTAGAATTTGACCATGAGGGCAAAGCAATCTCTATCGAAGAAAAGCCAGAGCATCCGAAGAGCAACTATTGTGTCACCGGCCTGTATTTCTATGACAATAAAGTTGTAGAATATGCCAAAAACTTAAAACCAAGTGCCAGAGGAGAACTGGAGGTCACTGACCTGAACAGAATTTACCTGGAAAAGGGTAATCTGAATGTGGAACTGCTTGGTCAGGGCTTTACCTGGCTTGACACCGGAACACACGAAAGTCTGGTAGAGGCTACGAATTTTGTAAAGACCATGGAGGATCATCAGCACCGCAAGATCGGCTGTCTGGAAGAGATTGCTTATTTAAACGGCTGGATCACCAAGGATGAAGTCCTGAAGGTCTACGAGGTATTAAAGAAAAACCAGTACGGACAGTATTTAAAAGATGTACTGGACGGCAAATTCCTGGACGTATTACACTAATCAAGCACCCTGCGGCGAGCTGCAGGAATCAATTATAAAGGAGACAACATACCATGAATATCATTGTAACCGGCGGTGCCGGATTTATCGGAAGCAACTTTATTTTTCATATGTTAAAGAAATATCCTGACTACAGGATCATCTGCCTGGATTGTCTGACCTATGCGGGCAATCTTTCCACCCTTGCTCCTGTCATGGACAACCCGAACTTCCGTTTTGTAAAGGAAAGCATTACAGACCGCGAGGCTGTTTACAAATTATTTGAGGAAGAGCATCCTGACATGGTTGTAAACTTTGCAGCCGAGAGCCATGTGGACCGCTCTATCGAAAACCCGGAGGTTTTCTTAAATACCAATATCATCGGTACGGCTGTACTGATGGATGCCTGCCGCAAATACGGCATTCAGCGCTATCATCAGGTTTCAACCGATGAAGTTTACGGCGATCTGCCATTAGACCGTCCGGATCTGTTTTTCACAGAGGAAACCCCGATTCACACAAGCAGTCCCTACAGCTCCTCCAAGGCTGCTGCTGACCTTCTTGTGCTGGCTTACCACAGAACCTACGGACTTCCGGTTTCCATCAGCCGCTGCTCCAACAACTATGGTCCATATCATTTCCCGGAAAAACTGATTCCGTTAATGATCGCCAACGCTTTAAATGACAAACCTCTCCCGGTATACGGCGAAGGCCTCAATGTCCGCGACTGGCTCTATGTAGAAGACCACTGCAAGGCAATCGACCTGATCATCCATAAAGGACGTGTGGGCGAGGTTTACAACATCGGCGGCCACAATGAGATGAAAAATATCGACATTGTAAAAATCATCTGTAAAGAGCTTGGAAAACCAGAGAGCCTGATCACCTACGTAACCGACAGAAAGGGCCATGACATGCGCTATGCCATCGACCCCACAAAGATCCACAACGAGCTTGGCTGGCTTCCTGAAACAAAATTCGCAGACGGTATCAAGAAGACTATCCAGTGGTATCTTGACAATAAGGAATGGTGGGAAACCATTATTTCCGGCGAATATCAGAACTACTACGAAAAAATGTACGGCAATCGCTAAGGAGGCTCACAATATGAAACTTTTCGTAACAGGAGTGGCAGGTCAGCTCGGACACGATGTGATGAACGAGCTGCACAAACGCGGCTATGAGGGTGTAGGCTCCGATCTTGCTCCGGAATACGCAGGTATTCAGGACGGTTCACCGGTTACTGCAATGCCCTATGTCAGCATGGATATCACCAATGCAGAAGCCGTAGAGAGAATCATTACAGAAATTAAACCCGATGCAGTCGTTCACTGCGCCGCATGGACTGCTGTGGATGCTGCTGAGGATGAGGATAAAAAAGAAAAGGTACGCCTTGTAAATGTGGTGGGAACGGAAAATATTGCCGCTGTCTGCAAAAAGCTGGATATTAAGATGATGTACCTTTCCACAGACTATGTTTTCGACGGTCAGGGAACAGAACCCTGGCAGCCGGACTGCAAGGATTACAAGCCTCTGAATGTTTACGGTCAGACGAAGCTTGACGGAGAGCTTGCAGTTTATAACAATGTAGAAAAATTCTTTATCATCCGTATTGCCTGGGTATTCGGCAAAAATGGAAAGAACTTCATTAAGACCATGCTGAATCTCGGAAAGACCCATGATACCATCCGTGTTGTGTCTGACCAGATTGGCACTCCCACCTATACCTATGACCTTGCACGTCTCATGGTGGACATGATCGTCACAGAGAAATACGGCTATTATCACGCAACAAATGAGGGCGGATTTATAAGCTGGTATGATTTTACAAAAGAAATCTTCCGTCAGGCTGTTGCCGCAGGACATCCGGAATACGAGCCGTCTAAGGTAAACGTGATCCCGGTTACCACTGCCGAGTACGGAATCTCCAAGGCTGCCCGTCCTTTTAACAGTCGCCTGGACAAATCCAAACTCTCTGAGAATGGATTTACTCCTCTTCCCACCTGGCAGGATGCCCTTTCCCGTTATCTGGAGGAGATTGAGTTTTGATTCAAAAAGGCCCGGGGTTCCCGCTTATGGGAGCCCCGGACCTTTTTATCCTATATGCTTTTTTATTTGATCACAACAGTTCATCAAGGCTGCAGATCTCCACGCCTTCCTCTGTCAAAGTCTTTCTGATCTTTTCCACAAATGCCAGAGCTTTCACTCCGTCTCCGTGAACGCATACGGAATCCGCCTGGATCGGGATGTCCTTTCCGGTAATGGCAGTGACCTTTTTTTCTTTGATCATCCGCACAACACGGGCAATCGCCTCATTTTCATCTGTGATCATGGAACCCTCTTTTCTTCTGTTTACAAGCGTTCCATCCTCCTCATAGGCTCTGTCCGCAAACACCTCAAGAGCTGTTCTGAGACCCATATCCTTTGCTGCATGAGCCAGCTCACCGCCGGAAAGAGCCAGTACGATGAGATTCTTATCAAACTCATAAATCGCCTCACAGATTCCCTTTGAAAGCTCATAATCCTTTGCCGCCATATTATACAGTGCACCGTGCGGCTTTACATGCTGCAGTTTCACGCCCTTTGCCCTGCAAAAACCGGAAAGCGCGCCAAGCTGGTACAGCACATATGCCTTTGCTTCAGCAGGGGATACCGCCATATTTCTCCGTCCGAAGCCCATCAGATCCGGAAATCCAGGATGTGCTCCCACCCGGATACCAGCAGCCTTTGCCATAGCAACCGTCTTTTCCATTACGACAGGATCAGAGGCATGATAGCCGCATGCCACATTCGCTGATGTAATAAGGGGAATGATCTTGTCATCCATTCCAAGCGTATAGCGTCCGAAGCTTTCCCCCAGATCACTGTTTAAATCAACACGAAACATATTTCTTTTCCTCCGTTTTATCCCAGCTTCATAATTCTTTCAATAAATCCGGTGTCTGCTTTTCCTTCGCAGAAAACAGGATGCTTCATGATCTGATATTGGAAATCAAGATTTGTTTCCACTCCCATGATCACCATTTCATCCAGCGCTGACCGCATTTTCTGCAGCGCAGCATCACGGTTCTGTGCATGAACAATTACCTTTGCGATCATGGAATCATATTCTGACGGGATCTTATAGCCTGTATAAAGGCCGGTATCCACCCGCACTCCATTTCCCGCTGGAAGATGCATATTCTGCACAACGCCAGGGCTCGGCATAAAGTTTTTCTCCGGAATCTCGGCATTGATCCTGCATTCGATGGCATGTCCCTTAATCTTTACATCCTCCTGTGTAAAGCTTAACGGCTCTCCCATGGCTACACGTATCTGCTCTACGATCAGGTCAGTGCCTGTCACCATCTCCGTCACGCCATGCTCCACCTGGATCCTTGTATTCATTTCCATGAAATAGAATCTTCCCTGTGGATCCACGATAAACTCAATGGTTCCCGCATTAGTATAGCCCACTGTCTTTGCAGCAAGAATGGCACAACGGTTCATCTCCTGCCTTGTCTCCTCATTGATAGCAGGGGACGGGGACTCTTCAATAAGCTTCTGGTGATTTCTCTGTACGGAACAGTCTCTGTCTCCAAGAGCCACCACATTCCCGTGATTATCTGCCATGATCTGAATCTCCACATGGCGGGGATTTTCCACAAAACGCTCAATATACATGGTATCATCGCCAAAGGCATTGGCAGATTCTCTCTGTGCCATGTTAAACTGATGCTCAAATTCATCCTCAGAACGTGCCACACGCATACCCTTTCCGCCGCCGCCTGAGGAAGCTTTGATCATAACAGGATATCCTATCTCTGCAGCCAGTTCTTTTCCCACCTCAGCATCATATACCGGTTCCTTTGTACCCGGGACCACAGGAACGCCTGCTTCCATCATGGTCTTTCTGGCATGGGATTTGTTTCCCATTTTATCAATTACATCTGCCTCCGGGCCGATAAAGGTAATCCCGTTTTCCTGACATTTCCTCACAAACTCACTGTTTTCCGACAAAAATCCAAAGCCCGGATGAATGGCGTCAGCTCCCATATTCTGGGCCGCCGCGATGATTCTGTCCATATTCAGGTAGCTGTATCTGGCCGGACCTTCCCCGATACAGATACGCTGGTCAGCAAGCTGGACATGCAGGCTTTTTGCATCCTCCTTAGAATAAACGGCAACGCTGCGGATTCCTATATTCCGGCATGCACGGATAACACGGACTGCAATTTCACCACGGTTGGCAATTAAAATTTTATTAAACAAAGCTCCAACCTCCTTATTTTGTCCCTTATAATCTCTTTACACGGAACAGAGGCTGTCCGTACTCTACCTTCTGTTCGTTGCTTACCAGCACTGCCTCGATCTCACAATCGAATTCAGCCTGAATCTCGTTCATCAGCTTCATAGCCTCCAGAATGCAGACGGTCTGACCATTCTTTACCTGATCTCCCACCTTTACGAATGCCGGAGCATCCGGTGCAGGTGCAGAATAAAAGGTTCCCACGATCGGAGAGGTAATGAAAAGCTTTTCTTCCTCTTCCGGTTCCTCTGCAGCCTTTGCTTCAGCAGACGGAGCTGCCGGCATTGCCATTCCCGGTGCCATGGGCATTCCTGCCGCTACTACCGGAGGATGATCCAGCTTGCTCATGGTGATCTTAACGTCTCCATCCTTATAAGTAAATTCTGTCAAAGAAGAATTTTCGATAATATTTACTAAACCTTCAATCTTTTCTAAATCCATTAGCGCATCTCCCTTTTTATCAATCTGGCGGAAGCCCCTATTAACCTTCCCGATGGGGCTTTCCTGTTATTCGAACAATTTTGTCAGTCTCTTTGCTACAAGGCGGCAGTCCAAAACTTCTTTACATGGCTGGTGGATGGTCTTTCTCATATCATCAAGCTCCTCCACCTCGTTCCGGTAAAGCTGCTGTGCTTCCTGCACTGTGATCGCCTTAAATCTTATCTTATGATCCGTCTTTCTCTGCACCAGCTTCGGAATGTCCACAGATGCTACCGTTGCGATTTTTGCATATCCGCCTGTTGTCTGTCTGTCCGCAAGGAGGATGATCGGTTTGCCATGTGAAGGTATCTGAATTGCTCCGAAAGCGATTCCGTCCGAAATAATATCTGAGGTTTCCTTCGGCGCGATAAATGGTCCCTCCAACCGGCATCCCATTCTGTCAAAATCGCTGGTTACCGTGTATTCCTTATTTAAAAATGTTTCAATTCCCTGTTTGCTGATCAGGCTGTCCTGGGGACCCATGATCACCCGCAGCACAGCTTCATCCTGGTCAAAATTTTCCGGCGCAAGCTTTCTGGAAAGGAAAAACGGCAGATAACGCCTTTTGATGCGGAAACCGATATAGTCGTCCGCTTTCAGCTTTCTTCCTTTAAAGCCGCCGATCCCGCTCTTCATATTGGTGCATCGGCTTCCCATAACTACCGGAATGTCCAGATAGCTGGAAAATGCGATATATCCTCTGCTTCCCGTACGTGCGCTTGAAAACTTCAGGATATCTCCTTTATTCATATAAAGAGCTGTATACATGGGCGCCGGTTCTCCATTGATGGTTGGCTGAAAATCGCCTCCCGTAATGGCAATGATCGTAGCGGAGGTAAACTGCAGGGTAGGCCCGATAAGAGTAAACTCCAGAACTGCCTCATTTTCCGGATTATCCAGAAGAAGATTGGCAATTTTAAAGGAGCGAACATCCATAACGCCAGCCACGGAAAAGCCCTGGCTCTGGTATCCGTTGCGGCCTAAATCCTGTACCGTTGTAAGCATTCCGCCTTTCAGTATGCGAATTCCCATTTTACACCTCTCCTTCGTGCACGACGCACTGGTATTCACCGCGGTCCGCTAATTCTTTGATGCGTTTATACTCAGCCTCATCCACTGGCACGAAGCGGATGTAATCTCCTGCTTCCACCAGAATCGGCACTTCACGGGAAGGGTCGTAGGTCTTGACCGGAGTCATTCCCATAAGCTGCCAGCCACCCGGTGAATCCAGCGGATAGATACCTGTCTGAGAGCCGCCGATGCCCACGCTTCCCGCATTGATCTTAATACGCGGATTTGCCAGACGCGGCGTGTGGATTCTCTCGTCCAACCCTCCCAGGTAAGTAAATCCCGGAAGGAAACCAAGCATGTAGATCAGATAATCTCTGGAGGAATGGATCTTAATGACCTCCTCCTCGCTAAGGCCCGCATGTTCCGCAATGTTGGCAATATCCGGACCGTACTCTCCGCCGTAGCAGACGGGAATCTCATAGATTCTCTTTCTCTCTTCCCCTGCCTTCACATCAATCTTCAGAATGTTCTGCACTCTCTCTTTGATTTCTTCAAAAGAAATGACACGGGGATCATAGTTGATAAGGAGGGAACAAAACGCCGGAATCATGTCAACCACACCTTCGATGTGCTGTTCCTTCATCATCTGCACAGTGGCTGTAATCTTTTTGTTGATCTCGGGACTGATTTCCCTGCCGAATTCAACCAGAATGGAGGAATCTCCTTCTGTTAAAATTCTAATATCCATATTCCTATCTCCTCTTTGTGAGATTTGTGCACAAAAAGGTGCAACCATGCGATTACACCTTTTCGTGTCTATTTACAATATTCGTTTTTAGAACAGGCTTCCCAGCTTGGATACAAAGGTGGTTACTCCCATGTAAGCAGAAAGGATAACCACGATAATACCAAGGATCAGGAGTACCTTCGGATGCTGATAGCTCTTGCCCATGATTCCCTTTTTCTGGGATGCAATAAGGCAGATTCCAAGTGTAACCGGAAGGATCAGACCATTGAAAGCGCCTGCCAGTACAAGAAGTACAGCCGGATTTCCGAGAACCAGCATAATAACGGTGGAAACTGCGATGAATCCGATGATCCACCAGTTTTCATTTTTCTCAATACTCTTATGGAAGGTTTTCAGGAAGGATACGGATGTGTAGGCTGCACCGATGATGGAAGTAATAGCCGCACACAAAAGAACCAGTCCTGCAAAACGGTAACCAATCTCGCCTGCCCCCTGTTTGAAAGCATCTGCTGCCGGGTTTCCTGCATCAAGGGTTACACCCTCCGCAAACTTAACAACTACGCCCAATACAGCCAGGAACAGGAAGATACGCACGATCGTAGCGATCACAATACCCATAACAGAGCTTTTGTTGATCTCCTTTAAGTTCTTTTCCCCGGTAATGCCTGCATCGATCAGTCGATGAGCACCTGCAAAGGTAATGTATCCGCCGACAGTACCACCCATCAAGGTCAGAATAGCCGGGAAGAGATCGCCTACGCTTTCAGACGGAACAAACGTATTTTTGATAGCATCGCCAATCGGCGGCTGTACCACAACGATCACGATGAAAATGACTACGATCATAACACCGCCCAGAACCTTTGTTAAGGTATCCATTGCCGCTTTTGCATTTTTCACAAGGAAAACAACGATTGCAAGAGCACCTGCCAGCACATAACCCACCTGTGTAGGAATGCCCAGAAGTGTATTAAAGCCCAGTGCACCTCCGCCAACGTTACCAATGTTAAATACCAGTCCGCCTAACACGATCATAAATGCAACAAAGTATCCCAGTCCGGGAAGAACTTTATTGGCAACATCCTGTCCTCTCAGTCCTGTCACACACAATACGCGCCAGATGTTTAACTGCGCAATTGCGGAAAGGATAATGGAGATCAGGATGACGAAACCAAAACTTGCCTTATACTGTCCTGTAAAGGTAGCGGTCTGTGTCAGGAATCCAGGTCCGATTGCCGATGTTGCCATCAAAAATGCCGCACCGAGCAACGCACCTCCGCTTTTTTTCTTTTCGCTCATATTTGAAGCCCCCTTCTGTGTTTTTTATACTTAAAATCAAATAACCTGTGTGCCAACACTTTTTCTTATCGGACTTCAAGTACATAGTGATATCATACCACATTTTCCAGTAATCACCAAGTAAAATTTTAACGTGTTAAACTATTTTTTAGTCTAAAAGCTACAAAAAGCAAAAATTGCAGAAACAGATGGGCTTTTTGCCGCCAAATGTTTCTGCAATTTCATATCTTATAGCGCTGTATCTTCTGCGGAAATAGTTTCTCCATCCCGCACTGCCTGCATAAGCGTTTTGGCTTTATCCACTGTGGTCTGGTCCGGAACCATAACGTATGCCTTCTGGCTCATGGAATACGGCTTCTGGGTATCTCCGGTACCATTTGCACTGTAGGATACCACATTCCAGCTTCCTCCCCTGGTAAGCTGACTCTGTATCAGAAGCGCAATTTCTTCATATGGAATGTTTGTCTCAAAGCTTCCCTCCACACCTGACAGAATGGATGAATAGTTCTTCAAAAGCTCCGGTGACATTGCCTTTTTGATCACGCCCTCGATCACATGCATCTGGTCGCGTCCTCTCTGACGGTCGCCTTCCGAAAATGCGTAGCGCTCTCTGGCAAAAGCAAGAGCCTGTTCACCATTTACCTGGTTTTCTCCCTTATTAAAATGATAACCCGATGCATCAAAATCATAGTCTGACTGCACCGTAATACCGCCCAGTGCATCAATGATGTTGACAAAGCCGCCGAAGTTCAGTCTGAAATAATAATTGATGCCAATATCATAAAGCATACTCAGCGTATCCATGCAAACCGTGACGCCGTAAATACCGGCATGGGTCAGCTTATCCGGCACTCCATTGGAAATAGACAGTGGCACAAAGAAATCACGCGGTGTTGAAACCAGGAGAACCTGCCGCGTTTCTGTGTTCACAGTGGCAATAATGTTTACATCACTGCGGCTTTTTGCCGTCATACCGCCTCTTGTATCAATTCCGCTGATAAATATGGTATATACTTTTCCGGCTTCCTTTTTACCCGCACTGGCACTACCGCTCTCTCCGCTGTTATTCTCAGCAGAAGGAACCGGATCTCTGCGCTCGATCACCGTTTCTACATCCCGCACTCCTACCTCACGGATCTCCGATTCCAGGTTTTCGTAACCCTCCATCTCTTCCAGGATATCCAGATATGCTTCGTTTAGAAGCACTGCTTCCGTTTCACCTTTTTCCAGACCGTCAATCAATTCAGTCAGTCCACTGTATTCTTTTGTTTTCAAGTCGCCAACAAACTCCAGGTCCAGCTTTTCCAGAGCTGCATCCGTATTCTCCCGGTCAAGCTCCTTCAAAACGCCATATGTATAGTCCTTTGTATCATTTAAATTCTCTGCAGCATCATCGTTTTTCACATACACTGCCACTCTTGCAACCTCGGTATTTACACCGGAAATGGTATCGAGAGCAGTAGTCGTCCTGTAAATATAAAGACCGCCGAATCCCATAGCAACAATCAAAACAACCGCCAAAATCGTTCCGATGATAAATCTCACAAGATGATGAAACTTCCATACTAAAAGCCCGGTTACCAGAACCAAAACCGCCAGTCCCAGACAGATTGCTCCCATATACATACCGGGTACCATTCTGGTATAAACCAAAAGACAGACGAACACCAGCGCTGCCACCCCCAGTACTGCAGTAATGATTTTCCCCGGCAGCCTGTCCTTGCTGCGCCCGGACATATGCCTCCTTCTTTTTTCCATTGTAAAAAGCTCCTTTCGTGATGGTGATTAAAGAATATTTTTTCATTCGCGAAAAAAAGCCCAGCTAAAACTGGACTTTAATAATCGGGGCAACAGGATTTGAACCTGCGACCTCACGGCCCCCAGCCGTGCGCGCTACCAAGCTACGCCATACCCCGTAACGAATAGTATTATAGCAACATCCGAAAAGAATTTCAACTACTTTTTTTACATTTTTAGCTCACTTTTCCTCTTTTTATAATACATCCCCCGGCAGGTGCCGGAGGATGCAGATTCTTTGCGTATTATGGACTGATGTCAGATCGCAGTGCTGCCGAGCGCATGCTGTTGGCAACAGCATTTTTACGCCTGCCCGTTGATGTAATTTACAAGGCCCTCTGCCTTGATGATCTTCTGCATGAATTCCGGGAAAGCCTGGCCCTTAAATTCGGTTCCCTTGGTGCGGTTGTAGATCATACCGGAATCGAAGTCAATTTCTACCTCATCTCCTGCTTCAATGCCTTTGCTTGCCTCAGGGCACTCAATAATAGGAAGTCCGATGTTAATGGCATTGCGGTAAAAGATTCTGGCGAAGGTTTCTGCGATCACGCAGCTCACGCCTGCTGCCTTGATTGCGATCGGTGCATGCTCGCGGGAAGAGCCGCAGCCGAAATTCTTTGCCGCTACAATAATATCACCTTTTTCCACTTTGCTGATAAAGCTCTTGTCAATGTCTTCCATACAGTGGGTTGCCAGTTCTGCAGGGTCTGAGGAATTCAGATAGCGTGCAGGAATGATAACATCTGTGTCCACATTGTCTCCGTATTTAAATACTCTGCCTTTTGCTTCCATAATCTTTATCCTCCTTATAATCCCAGTTCTTCCGGCACGGAAATTTTTCCGGTCACAGCGCTTGCCGCAGCTACTGCCGGGCTTGCAAGATAAACCTCGGAATTCACATGGCCCATACGGCCTACAAAGTTACGGTTCGTTGTGGAGATACATCTCTCTCCTTCTGCTAAAATTCCCATATAACCGCCCAGACAGGGACCGCAGGTAGGTGTGCTTACTACAGCGCCTGCCTCAATAAAGATCTTCAGAAGTCCTTCCTCCATAGCCTGAAGATAGACTGCCTGAGTAGCCGGAATCACGATACAGCGCAGGCCCTTTTTCACTTTGCGTCCTTTCAGGATCTCTGCTGCCACGCGGAGGTCATCGATCCGTCCGTTTGTACAGGAACCGATCACTGCCTGATCAACTGTTACCGGCTCGGTAATTTCAGAAATTGTTTTGGTGTTTTCCGGCAGATGCGGGAAAGCAATTGTTGGCTCCAGAGTGCTGAGATCAATGGTATATTCAGCCTCATAAACCGCATCCGGATCAGCCTCGTAAATCTTATACGGTCTCTTGGAATGCTCCTCCATATATGCAATGGCAGCTTCATCTACCGGGAAGATTCCGTTCTTTCCGCCAGCCTCAATTGCCATGTTTGCAATGGTAAAGCGGTCGTCCATGGACAGGTTTTTAATTCCCTCGCCCACAAACTCCATGGATTTGTAAAGAGCGCCGTCAACACCGATCATACCGATGATATGTAAGATCACATCTTTGCCGCTGACCCACTTTTTCGGCTTACCTACAATATTGAATTTAATGGCAGGCGGAACCTTAAACCATGCTTTTCCGGTTGCCATACCGGCTGCCATATCTGTGCTTCCGACACCAGTGGAAAATGCCCCCAGTGCTCCGTAGGTACAGGTGTGGGAGTCCGCTCCGATGATCACATCGCCAGCTACGGTCAGTCCTTTTTCCGGCAAAAGAGCATGCTCAATTCCCATTTGTCCTACGTCAAAATAATTGGTAATATCATGCTTACAGGCAAATTCACGGACACATTTGCAGTGCTCAGCGGATTTAATGTCCTTATTCGGAATAAAATGATCCATTACCAATGCGATCTTATCCTTATCAAAAACAGTATTCACGGTCATTTTATCCATCTCATGAATCGCTACAGGAGATGTAATATCATTTCCCAAAACAAGATCCAACTCTGCCTCAATCAACTGTCCTGCTTCCACATGATCCAGGCCCGCATGAGCTGCCAGGATTTTCTGTGTCATTGTCATTCCCATTTCTCGATTCCTCCTTTTTTCTTACGCTCGTTCCTGAGCATCGCTGCGTTTACGCAGCAAATAGCTTCACTCTATAACTCAGCTATTTTTTCTGTTGCTATTCTATCACATTTTTTGTTATACTGCTAATACATATTAATCATATTTATTATAACTATAAGTTATGGAGGTTCCATTATGCAGGAAAATCTTTCCCTCTATCATATTTTTTATACAGTGGGGCGAACCGGAAATATTTCCCAGGCTGCCAGAGAGCTGTATATCAGCCAGCCCGCTATCAGCAGAGCGATCCGGAAGCTGGAAGAAAACCTGGATACCACACTTTTTAAGCGCAGCTCCAGGGGCGTATCTCTCACGCCTGACGGGATGGTTCTCTTCCGGAAGGTCCAGGAAGCGTTTTCTCTTCTTTCGGAAGGCGAAGACTCCATTCTCCACAACCGCTCCCGTGAGATTCCGAGACTTCGGCTTGGGGCCAGCTCTACCCTATGTAAATACGTGCTGCTTTCTCACTTGAAATCCTATATTGCAGCCAATCCCCAGGTGCGCATCACCATTTCCTGCCAATCAACTTATCAGACCTTGACGCTTCTTGATGAAGGGAAAATCGATCTTGGTCTGATCGGACGGCCCAAGAGGCTCTCAGGTTACCATTACCGCCCTATGGTGGATATCCGGGACACATTTGTTGCGACCAGGCAGTATTTAAAAAACCAGCATGAGCTTTTTCCCCACGAACCTCTCCATCATACGGCAACCTTCATGATGCTGGATGAAGAAAATATTACCCGGCAGTCCGTAAATGCGCTTTTGAAGGATAACCGGATGGAATTGAGTCATATCCTGGAAGTGACTTCTATGGACCTGCTTATTGAGTTTGCACAGATTGGTCTTGGAATTGCCTGTGTGATAAGGGAGTTTGTGCAGAAAGAGCTGGATGAGGGTACTTTGGTTGAGGTTCCTATGGGGCTCTCCTTTCCCTCACGGGAAATCGGATTTGTGTGCCGGAAAAAGGATTATGAATTGCCTTTACTCTCGCCGTTTTTCTCATGAAAACAGCCTGCCAGGTAAACCTGACAGGCTGTTGGAAATTTCCTTCGGAAATTTTGCTTAGTTGTTGATCAGCTTATCTTCGCCGTTCCAGCTGTAGAGTTTACGTACTTCTTCGCCAACCTTTTCAGCCGGATGCTCTGCTGCTAATTTTCTCATGGCTTTGAAATGAACCTGACGGCCTGCCGGGCTCATATCAAGCAGGAACTCTTTTGCGAAGGTACCATCCTGGATGTCGGACAGGATCTTCTTCATAGTCTTCTTTGTCTCTTCTGTGATGATCTTTGGTCCTGTTACATAGTCGCCGTACTCAGCAGTATTGGAGATGGAATATCTCATTCCTGCAAAACCGGACTGGTAGATCAGGTCAACGATCAGCTTCATCTCATGGATACACTCAAAGTAAGCGTTTCTCGGGTCATAGCCAGCTTCGCACAGTGTCTCAAAGCCTGCCTGCATCAGTGCGCATACACCACCGCAAAGAACTGCCTGCTCACCGAACAGGTCTGTCTCTGTCTCTGTTCTGAAGGTTGTTTCCAGAACGCCTGCTCTTGCTCCGCCGATGCCAAGTGCATATGCCAGAGCTTTGTCAAGAGCTTTTCCTGTGTAATCCTGCTGAACAGCAACCAGACAAGGAACACCCTTACCAACCTGATACTCGCTTCTTACAGTATGTCCAGGTCCTTTTGGTGCAATCATGGTAACGTCAACGTTCTTTGGCGGATTGATGCATCCGAAATGGATATTGAAGCCGTGAGCGAACATCAGCATGTTACCCTCTTCCAGGTTCGGCTCGATGTCGTTTTTGTACATATCAGCCTGCTTCTCATCGTTGATCAGAATCATAATGATGTCAGCCTGCTTTGCAGCTTCTGCTGCTGTGTATACTTTAAAGCCCTGCTCTTCTGCTTTTTTCCAGGATCTGCTGCCCTCGTAGAGACCAATGATAACATCGCATCCTGACTCCTTAAGGTTCAGTGCGTGAGCATGTCCCTGACTTCCGTAACCGATAATAGCAATTTTTTTGCCCTCCAGAAGAGACAGGTTACAGTCTTCCTGGTAAAAAATTCTTGCTGCCATTTTACTTTCCTCCTACTATCTTTAACATTTTTTCATAATATGATCTACCACACCGGGTACCCAGTCTGATAAATCCTCCTCCCGCTTCGGCATGTTGTTCAACCACACCTTCACTTCGGAGTAATATATTGTTAAGGGATTTTCCCTTAGACATCTTTGTAATATTTACAGGTAACAAACACCCTTTGATCCTCTCGGAAGTCCCATCACACCGGCGCGTGCCAGCTCCAGGATCTCGTAATCTCCCATTAGGTCAATGAACGCTTCCAGCTTGCTCTTGCTGCCTGTCATCTCCACGATCAGAGAGTCCTTGCTCACATCTACAACCTTTGCACGGAAAATATCAGCTATGGAAACAATTCCCTGACGCTGCTCGGGTGTAGCTGCAACCTTTATAAGAACGGTTTCACGCACCACGCTTTCTGCGGGATCCAGAACCTTAATATCACGCACGTCCACCAGCTTCGCAAGCTGCTTCGTGATCTGCTCCAGAATCGCATCATCACCGCTGCATACAACCGTGATCCTGGTATAGTTCTCATCCGCAGTCACACCTGCAGTAATGCTGTCTATATTATAGCCCCGGCGGCTGAACAAGCCTGCAATACGGCTGAGCACACCGGATGTATTATCCACTAACAAGGATAAAATTTTTTTCTGCATAACCCACCTGCTTTCATCCTTTAAACTTTCATATGGTTAACATTATAGCAACATAAAATATTTTGTCAATGCGGAAAATGTCAAATTTTAATGTTTTAACTCAATAAAGTCTCCTGGTACAGCGCCAATTACACAAGATATTTGTTTTTCAACTCCTCCAGAGTCTTAGGTGTAAGGTACAGTCCACGCCTGAGAAATCTCTCCACAGAGCCGTACTCTGCGATGATCGCCTCGAATACGCAGTCCAAATAGGATTCCTTTACTTTATACATTGCAGAAATCTTCTCTACATTTTCCAGGCTGTCAAGCTTTTTCGCTTCCAGATACCGAAGCATGTATTCCAGCTCTTTATCCAGATAGCGGTTGGTGCGCATAAAATCCTCCCGTATGGTATCACGCGGTATCCCAAGAGCGCACAAAAGCAACGCTGTTCCCACACCTACACGATCCTTGCCCATACTGCAGTGCCACAAAGCTGCCCCCTCCTCGTGGTGAAGAAGCACATCCATAAACCTTGCATACTGCTTAACCGAATATTTATCGCGCACAAAGCTTTCATACTGTTTTTGCATCAACTTGTCCACATCGCCCTGAAATCCCAGTACCATTTCCAGCATACTGTTTTCGCGGGAAATTCCCATGCTCTCATCGTCCATGATGGGAATATGATAATACTCCACACCTTTTAGGATGGCATCCGGTTTTTCCTGCCGTTCCCTTACTGAACGGAAATCGATCACGGTTTTAATATGATATTCTTCGGATAAAAGCCGCTGGTCGGAAAGGGAAGCGTGATACAGACCGCCGCTCCGGAAAAGCTTTCTGGGCAGAATGTGCCGCCCGTCCTCAGATGCCAGTGCCCCCAAGTCTCTGGTATTCGGGAGACTCTGGAGCGGAAGCCGTCCTCCTTTGGGAAATCCCACTGCCATATTGGGATTTAATGCCTTAAGAACATGAATGCACTCCTGTACTTCCTTTTCAGTCATATCAAATTTATACCGTTTTCTTCTTCTCGTAACTATGACCAGATAATTGGAAACCATCTGCTTCGCTGTGCCGTCATCGGAGTTCTCTCCCTCACGGCGCTTATATGCCCACATAATATCCCTGCACGGAAGGCTGTTCAGCATCATGTGCCTGGTAAAAGACAGGTATCCGTCCTCTATGCGAATTTTGCCGTATTTCATCTCTTTCCTCCGGTTCCTAAACGTTAATTCCTCTGATTATTTCATAAAGTGCTTCCAGACTATAGGGTAAAATTTCTTCGTCCAATTGAAACTCCGGGTGATGCAGAGGATGGTTTTCCCCGGGAATCGCTGCAAGGAAGACCGTAAAAAGCCCCTTTGTTTCTTTAAAATACCGATATGCGTTATCGCCGGAAAGAAACAGCTCGTCCTCTCCTTCTAATCGAAATCTATCATGAAAAACTTTTTTTCCCGCCTTTACCGCAATATCAGTCAGCTCCGGGTCGTTGGCAAAAGCCAGAACCGGCTCCTTCGGGAATACCATCTCAATTTTTGTTCCCGTCTTTTCCTGTATTTCGGCAAGGCTTTTCTCAATCCGGCTTTTCAGTTCTATGTAATCTTCTTCATGGCAGGCACGTATATTTCCCCGCAGCACCACATGGTCGGAAATGATGTTGGGATATTCCCCGCCGTGAATGGTTCCGATTCCCACCAGACAGCGACCCTTTCCCTTATAGGAACGATTCAGGTCGTGAAATGCCTGCACCACAAGCGCTGCACCGTAAATACTGTCGATTCCCCTGGATGCCTCGCACCAGTGGCTGGATTTTCCGCGGACATGGATATCCATTCCATTGATCATGGCAGAAGCCTGCCCCTCATGGACAGCCATACCCAGAGTTCCGTCTACTGCATAATGAAACATGAGAAACGCATCTGCGTTTTCCAGGGCTCCTGCTGCCAGCATCCTCTTTGCCCCTTCTCCGATTTCCTCTGCAGGCTCAAAAAGGAAACGCACCCGGACAGGGAATGCCTCTCCCTCCCCGGCAACGATCTTTGCCATCACAAGTGCTGTGGCTAAAATCCCATCGTGACCGCAGGCGTGCATACATCCCTGGTTTTTGGACGCATAGGGAAGCCCGGTCTGCTCCTGAATGGGAAGGGCATCCATCTCCGCCCGCAAAACCACAAGCTTTTCCTTCTTTCTCTGTGAGGGATGGCTGGCGATCAGCCCGGTAGGGGCAACCGGGGTAATCTCATACCCCAGCTCCTCCAGGTATTGCCGTATAAATGCAGATGTTTCTACCTCCTTAAGCCCCAGTTCAGGATACTCATGGAAATGCCGCCGCAGTCTCAGCAGCTCATCCTTGTATTCTGCAAATCTGCCGTTATAGACCAGCTTATTCATTACATAATTTCCTTAAAGGTCTTTTTATTTTCAATTGCCTCTGTCATTGCAGCCATCTTCGATGTATCTCCGATCAGAATGACACCGCAGAGACGGTTGTTCAGGAAATAGTATTTCTCGTACTGCATCCGCACCATATCCTTAAACTCCACAGTACGGTAGATCAGATCCGGATTCTTCCCGTTATCTCCGATGGCATACAGGGATGTGTTCATTCCATGGAAGGAAAGTCCTGCCGAAACAGTAGTATAGGAAAGTGTCTCACCTGCCGCATTGGCGCCAGCTACCTTGCCCTGCTCCAGAGCCTGTGGCCAGATCGCATAATTGATGCCTTCATATTCTGCACAGTCGCCGCAGGCGTACACATCTGCCGCACTTGTCTCCATTTTCTCATTCACAACAACGCCCCGGTTGATGGCGATACCTGCCTCTTTTGCAAGGGCGGTATTTGCACGGACACCTGCGGAAACGATCACCAGGTCAGCAGGGAAAGTTCTGCCGTCCCCAAGCTTCACTCCTGTTACATGTTCCTCTCCCTCAATGGAGGAGATCTGAACGCCTGCATGGATCGAAATCCCCTGCTTTTCGCTGATCTGGGTGAGCAGGTCGCTTGCACCCTGGTCAAGCTGCCGTCCCATAATCTGCGGTGCAAGCTCCAGGACGTTTACGTTCTTTTTCGCTTTTCTGAATTCCCATGCAGCCTCAAGACCAAGAACGCCTCCGCCAATCACTACAACATTCTGGACCTTATCCATCAGCTTCTCAATTTTTTCTATGTCTGACATACGGCGGATTGCTACGACCTCCGGCTTGTCAGCACCGGAAATTGGCGGGATAAAGCACTCGGAGCCAAGGGCATAGATAAGCTTTGTATACATCAGCTTCGTTCCATCGTCAAGGCTTACTTCTTTTGCCTGGGTATCAATTCCCACCACCTGTTTTCCAAGAACCTGAATGATCTTGTTTTCCTCATACCAGCTTTCCTGCTCCACCGCGATCTCAGCGGCATCCAGCTCCGCTACCATGGATTTTGTCAGCATCGGACGGTTATAGGTGGAGTACGGCTCATTGGAGATCATGACTACAGAAGCTGTCTTGTCACGCTCCCGAATCGCCTTAGCCGCACTGAAGCCTGCGGCACCATTTCCAAGGATCACGTAGAAATCACTGGAATCCTTGCGGTAGCTTGTCTCCTCAGCCTCTACCGGCACGAAATTCTCTTTGCCTACGCCGCAAACCGGGCAGATTTCCAGGGAAGAATCGAAAATCTCGCCGCAGACCAGACATTTTACGAGAGTACGAGGACCCTTTGCCTTTTTTGTATTTTCCTTTTCCTGCAAAATGCAGCCGAAATTATAGCCGTATTCATAAGCATCCAGAAGCTGGTTTTCATTTGGCTTAAAACGAACCTTAAGGCCGTCAACCACTCTCATGTTCAACTGCTTCAGCCTCTCGATCAGATGAGGCACAGCTTCCCCACTCCATCCGTAGCTTCCGAATGCGCTTGCCAGCTTGCCGCCGTGGGTTCCCGCAAAAATGGAGGTTGTCAGGTCCCAGATAGGCTTTAATGCCTCTCCCACAATAGTCGGGGAGCCCAGAAGAATGCCGTCTGCAAAGCCCAGCTCCTCCAGAACCTTTGCCTGGTCAGCCGTTACCATATCATAGCATCTCACATCAATGTCACCGCTGTCCTGAATACCTCTGCTGATCTCCTGTGCAAGCTGCTCTGTGTAGCCGTAAGCACTCACATAAGGAATGATGACCGTCTTTTTAGGATTCGGATTTACAACGGTACACCATTTCTCATAAGTGTCGTACATGAAATCAATGTTTTCGTCCAGAACAGGTCCATGGCCCGGGCAGATCATGGTAACATCCAGTTTTCTTACACGGTCCAGTGCTTTCAGCATATAGGGCTTGAATGGTCCGATAATACAGTCAAAGTAATATTTTGTGGCACGCATGTAGCCCTCATGGTCTGTCACCTTGCTTGCAAGCACATCGTGAAAGCCGTAATGGGAGCCAAAGGAGTCGCAGGTTACCAAAATCTGCTCCTCCTCAATAAAGGTGTACATGGTATCCGGCCAGTGAAGGTTTGGCACAATGAGGAAGCGCAGAGTCTTTCCTCCGATTTCCATAGTCTGGTTATCCTTTACCGCTATGGAACAGAAATCCCTGTTTACGATCTCCTTCAAAAAGCCGATCGCACAGCCTGTGGCAATGATCTTCATCTGCGGGCTGTAATCCAACAGCTTCTCAATGCTTCCTGCATGGTCAGGCTCTGTGTGCTCCACAACCAGATAATCAATTTTTGTCACATCAATGATCTCTTTTAATTTATCCAGGTATTCGTCAAAGAATTTGCCCTTTGCGGTTTCAAAAAGTATTGTCTTGTCCTTTGTTTTCCAGACATAGGAATTATAGGTGGTACCAAATTCGGTGTGCATAATGATGTCAAAGACGCGCAGATTATCATCCACGATCCCTGCCCAGTAAAATCCGTCACGCAATTTTAATGTTTTCATATATGATCCTCTCTTTCACAAAACTATTTTTATGTGCTGTATTAAATCAACCCCAGATGCTCCAGACCGTTGCGGATGCCGTAATGGAACATATCCTCCGTAACGTAATCCGCAAGCTTCAGGATTTTTGGGGTAGCATTTCCCATGGCTACCTTAGTGGCAGCATACTCAAACATGGCAAGGTCATTATTACTATCACCAAATACCACCGTATCCTCCCACGGGATATCAAAGATCCTGCAGACTGCCGCGATTCCTACCGCCTTGCTGAAGCCCTTGGGGATCATCTCAATGGTATCTCCTGCAAATCCTTCTCCGCCATGGCAGATAAAATCAAAATAAGCTGACAGCTCTCTGCAGGCTGCATCCGGATCGCTCTGCGGTGTTATTTTTGCACTGATCTTATTGATAAACATGGAATCCTCATTGCCCTTTATGGGTTTCCACTTATCCCCCAGTGTTTTCGTAATAATGTCCGCATACCAGTTGATGCTGTTATTGTATTCCGCTTTGTCATAATACATGTAGTCCGGGCCTTCCATCACCGGGATCATTTTGTATTTCCGCAGAATCTCCACGGACCGTCTCGCCTCCTGCGGCGTCACCTGCCTGT
This sequence comes from Ruminococcus sp. 5_1_39BFAA, assembly GCF_964240875.1. Taxonomy (NCBI): domain Bacteria; kingdom Bacillati; phylum Bacillota; class Clostridia; order Eubacteriales; family Oscillospiraceae; genus Ruminococcus; species Ruminococcus sp. 5_1_39BFAA. The sequence continues at coordinate 157,816 of NZ_CAXSVO010000004.1, forward strand.
CGAATATCCGCTTTCCGTCCTTTTCTATGGTAGCCCCGCAGGAAGTGATCATTCCGGTAAAAGCAACCTTTTCCAGATAATCCGGCACAAATGCCCGGCTTCTTCCTGTGCACAGCCATGCCTGATGCCCGTTTTCCCTGAGCTTTTCGATGGCTCTCACAGCACTGTCCGGAGTACCCTTTTCAAGATCGCAGACCGTTCCGTCCGCGTCAAAAAACACTGCTTTTTTTCTCATTTGCTTTTTCTCCATCGCTTCTATCTATAAAAAATCCCGGCAACCCGGCAGAAATCCCAGGTATCCCTGATGCCTGCCGTCTCATAGGGCGAGTGCATGGCAAGCTGGGGCAGTCCCACATCCACCGTATTTAAAGCAACCTGCGTATTTGAAATATTTCCAAGTGTGGAGCCTCCCGCCATATCGGAGCGGTTTACGTAGGTCTGACAGGAAACTTCTGCTTCCCTGCACAGTTCCTGAAAAACAGCCGCTGAAATGCCGTCCGTACAATATTTCTGATTGGCATTGTATTTCACTGTAATACCTCCGTTTAACACAGGGCGGTTTACAGGGTCTGCTTTTTCCGTATAGTTCGGGTGCATGGCCTGGGCATTGTCCGCTGAGATCATGAAGCTTTTTGCAAGGGAGATCAGATAGTCCTCATAGCTTCCCCCAAGTCCCAGGCAGATGCGCAAGAGCGTATCTTTAAGGAAGGTGGACGCTGCTCCCTGCTTGGTGGAACTTCCCACTTCTTCATTGTCCAGAACACAGTAAACGCATACGGATTCTTTCCTATCTGCGCTCAAAAAGCCTTCCATGGAAGCAAAGGCACACTGCAGATCGTCAAGTCTTGGTGCAGAGATAAATTCCTCCGAAGCTCCCCATATAGTACCAGGCATTCTGTTATATAAAAACAGGTCGTGGCTCAGGATATCGCTTTCCTCCACCCCTGCCTCCTGTGCCATCCTCTTCATAAAGGTGCCTTTTGCGTCGCCGCCTCCGTACAGGGGAAGCAGATCCTTTTGGATGTTGTATTTATAACCGTCATTTACATCCCGGTTCATATGCACAGCAAGGTTGGGGATCATAAGAAGGTCGTGCTCCACACATACCAGTTTTTCCTTAATCTTCCCATTTTCTTTCACAATCATGCGCCCAGCCACAGATAAAGGACGGTCAAACCAGGGTGCCAGAAGCATTCCGCCGTACTTTTCCACATTCAGCTTAACGTAGGCCCCTTCCACAGATATTTCCGGGTTTTCCTTTATTTTAAAAGCAGGCGAGTCACTGTGACTGGCAATAATGTGAAAAACATCACAGCCCTTTTCCGGAATAGAAAAGGCAATGACTGCAGAGCTGTTCCGGGTTACAAAATAGGTGCAGCCCGGCTTCAGCTTCCAGTGCTCATCCTCCTGTAGGCGGGTAAAGCCCTCGCTCTCAAATCTTTTGCATATGGTTTCCACAGCCTGATAAGCTGTGGGGCTTTTTTTGATAAATTCCAATAAATCTTCTGCTGTTTTCCGGTACATTTTTTTCTCTCCGTTTTATTCTAGTCCTGTACCTCAGATAATCAGTACACGGTACTATTGTATCAAACCGTTTGTGAAGTGGCTAGTCCCAGGTTGGATTTTTCTTAAAAAATTTATACTTATCCTTCCCTTGACAGAATATCCCGCTTAAGATACCATAAACAAAAAGACAAAATTTTTAGGAAAAACTACCGGGAGTGAGGAGGCTCATCTATGGGAAAAATGACGGTATATCATGGCAGTTATACCACCGTCGAAAGTCCAAGAATCATAAAAGGAAAAAATACAAAAGACTTTGGCACTGGCTTCTATTGTACGATCATCCGTGAGCAGGCAGAACGCTGGGCAAGACGATATGACTCTGGCATGGTAAATACTTATACGGTCCGAATGGATACCCGGCTGAAAATACTGGAATTCAAGGAAATGACAGAGGAATGGCTTGACTTTATTATCGACTGCCGCCACGGAAAACCACATGATTATGATATTGTGATCGGCGCCATGGCAAATGATCAGATTTATAATTTCATTGCAGATTACATTGACGGTATCATCACAAGAGAACAGTTCTGGGTAATGGCAAAATTTAAATATCCAACTCATCAGATCAGCTTCTGTTCCCCTGCTGCGCTACAATGTCTGGATTTTGTATCAAGTGAGGAGGTTTCAAGGATATGACCGGACGAGAAGATTCAAAAGAAAATGATTTGTTTTTCACCTGCAGTCTGATCGACTACATAGCAAGAAAGACCAAAAATAAAAGAGCCGACATAGTAAACGCATTGGGTAAAGCCCGGGTTTCCAAAATATATGACCTTGCTGATGTTTATCACAGTGACAACCTCGACCGTGTCAGTGAGGATTTTATTGAGTCTGCCGAAATCAAGGACGGAACCTTTGACAGCGTGGCAAATACCAAATATTCTGTACCCAGCCACTGGGACATTGGCAAAGTATTTAAGCGGCTTATTCTCGGCATTGCGAGAGAAAAGCATATGGATGTCATAGATGCACTGTTTGAAGCCTACAATTCCTTTGTCAGCAGTAAAATCGAGGATTTTAACAGCAGCTTTTATTACGATGCGCCTCAAAATATCCTCAATGCTTATCTGGATGGAAGAATCGAATGAAATGAGACAGCATCCCAAACAGTTAAAAACGGCACATGATCATGGAATTTCCATGACAATGTGCCGTTTTGCCTGTCTTTTAATCCAGAATGATCAACGCCATAAAAACAAGATCGCTATTCCCCGTATTGGCAAGTCCATGTCCATGACCGCTGGGAGTGAAGGTAATGTCTCCCGGGCCCACCGTACGGTAGCGGCAGTCATCGTTATATTCTCCCTGACCGCTTATAATGTAATAGGTCTCACTTTCGCCGTGATGCTCATGATAACCCAGCGAACATCCCGGTTCCAGCGTCACCTCCGCATAAAGCCCGCATTTGCCGTTTAACTGCGGTCCTTCCAGGATATCTTTAATGATCACATGTCCGTTTCCTTCACACATATGCTCCACACGACTGATCTTCATAGTCATTCCTCCTACACCCTTAATAACAAAGGACAGCGTCCGCAGAAAAGCCTGCAGAAGCTGCCCGCTTTGTTTTATTATTTCACAGCTTTTTGATCCTGTCAATTGCTTCCAGGGTATTTTCGTAGGTTCCGAAGGCTGTCAGACGGAAGAAGCCCTCGCCGTGAGCGCCAAAGCCTGAGCCCGGGGTACCTACCACGTTTGCCTCTTTTAAAAGGTAATCAAAGAATTCCCATGAAGTCATATTGCCCGTTGTTTTCAGCCAGATATATGGTGCATTTACACCGCCGGATACGGAAAATCCCGCTTTGGAAAGCTCATCGTAAATAGTCTTTGCATTTCTCTGGTAATAGCCTACCTGAGCCTTTAACTGCGCTTTTCCTGCTTCCGAATACACAGCCTCTCCTGCTCTCTGCACAATATAGGGCGCACCGTTGAACTTGGTTCCATGGCGTCTTGCCCACAGGCTGTGAAGCTGTACACCGTCACGTACTAATTCCTTTGGAATGACGGTAAATCCTAAACGCACGCCTGTGAAGCCTGCATTTTTGGAAAAGCTCCGAAGTTCGATGGCACAGGTTCTGGCTCCCTCGCACTCATAAATGGTATGGGGCACGTTTTCCTCCGTGATATACGCCTCATAAGCTGCATCATAAATAATCACGCAGCCGTTTTTATTTGCATAATCCACCCACTTCTGCAGCTCATCCTTTGTGATGGCAGAGCCAGTCGGGTTATTTGGAAAGCACAGATAGATCAGATCCGGCACCTCGTTTGGAAATTCCGGCAGAAAACCGTTTTCCTCACGGCAGGGCATATAGATCACGCCGTCGAAATTTTCCTTTGCAGCATTATATGCTCCGGTGCGTCCTGCCATGACATTGGTGTCCACATAGACTGGATAAACCGGGTCACACACAGCCACTTTATTATCCTGTCCGAAAATCTCCTGAATGTTTCCGGAATCGCTTTTTGCTCCGTCGGAAACAAAAACCTCATCTGCTGCTATGTCGCAGCCTCTGTCCTGATAGTCATTTTTCGCAATGGCATTTCTCAAAAATTCATATCCCAGATCCGGTGCATATCCCCTGAAGGTCTCTGCGTGAGCCATCTCATCCACAGCTCCGTGAAGGGATTCGATAATAGCGGGAGCAAGGGGCTGGGTCACATCCCCGATTCCAAGACTGATCACATTGCTGGAAGGATTTTCTTCTTTATAAGCCTTTACTTTTTTTGCAATTGTGGAAAACAGATAGCTTCCCGGCAATTTCAGATAATTATGATTAATGGTAACCATTGGGCCAAAGCCTCCTCTATTCAATTTTGTAGTAACATCAAAATTTTATGACTTTATCAGTTTAAAGTCAAGCTGTATCTTAACTTTTTATCTTCTCTTTTCAAGCTCGGCCGTCAGCGCCTCCCGGACACTGGCAGGGTTTGCCTTGCCCTTTAATTCCTTCATGATCAGGCCCACAAAGAAGCCCATAACTTTATCCTTTCCTCCCAGAAGCTCTGAAAGCGGTCCCGGGTTAGCATCAAAGAGCTTCGTGATGGTTTCCGTCAAAAGTCCGGTATCTTCCACGATTTTCAGGCCCTTCTCTTCAATATATGCCGCCGGATCAATATCCTGGTCAAAGACAAGCTCAAACACCTTTTTCGCATTCTGAGGGCTTACCTCTTTTTTCTCCATCATTTCCAAAAGGCTGGAAAGATGCTCCGGTGAAAAGCGCACCTGCTCCGGTTCCAGTCCTTTGTCCTTCATAAGACGCAGAACCTCCACCATAAACCAGTTAGCTGTCTTTTTGGCATTACCGTAAAGAGCTGCCACTTCCTCAAAAAGGGCTGCCAGATGTCTGGATTCTGTCAGGATTCCGGCATCATAAGCGGGAAGGCCGTATTCATCCTGATAGCGCTGCTTCTTTTCCTCACGGAACTCTGGAAGAGATTTTCTGATCTCCTCGATCCACTCATCGGAAATATGGATGGGCGGCAGATCAGGGTCAGGGAAATAGCGGTAATCTTTAGCATCCTCCTTGGAACGCATGGCGTGAGAGGATTCCTTGTTATCATCCCAGCGGCGTGTTTCCTGGGTAACTGTTCTGCCCATTTCCAGAAGCTCGATCTGACGCTCCCGTTCTCCCTCAATGGCATGGGCAATGGCCTTAAAGGAGTTCAGGTTTTTCATCTCTGTTCTGGTACCCAGCTTTTCCGTTCCAACCTCCCGCACGGAAAGGTTTACATCCGCTCTCATGGAACCTTCCTGGAGCTTACAGTCGGAAACGCCCAGATACTGCATGGTGCAGCGCAGTTTTTCCAGGTACGCGATCACCTCGTCAGCGCTTCTCATATCCGGCTCGGATACGATCTCGATCAGTGGAACGCCGCTTCGGTTAAAGTCTACAAGAGAGCAGTCCTCCCATTCATCATGGATCAGCTTTCCTGCATCCTCCTCCATGTGCATTTCATGGATCCTTACCTTTTTCTTTCCTCCTGAGGTCTCAATCTCCACCCAGCCATCATGACAGATTGGGAGATAAAGCTGGGAAATCTGGTAGTTCTGGGGATTGTCAGGATAAAAATAATTCTTTCTGTCAAATTTGCAGTATTGATTGATCTGGCAGTTTGCGGCAAGTCCGGCTTTTAATGCAAACTCCACCACCTTTTTATTCAGTACAGGCAGAGAGCCTGGCATACCGGTACAAACCGGGCAGGTGTGGGTGTTTGGCGCACCACCGAATTCTGTGGAACAGCCGCAGAAAATCTTTGTCTTTGTGGCAAGCTCTACATGAACCTCCAGTCCAATGATCGTCTCATATTGTTTCATGCCTTGCTTCCCCCTTCCTCCGGTGTTCCGAAATCTCCTCTTGCCTGTTCATAGGCATGAGCTGCACGGAGAATCTTCTTTTCCATAAAGCAGTCTCCGATCATCTGGATGCCAATGGGCAACCCTGCTTTATCTTTTCCACAGGGAACTGTGATTCCCGGAAGTCCGCAAAGGTTCACTGCGACAGTATAAATATCTCCCAGATACATGGCAAGCGGGTCCTTTAAGCTTTCTCCAAGCTTTGGCGCTGTGTAAGGAGCTGCAGGAGCCAGAAGTACATCGTATTCCTGAAATGCCCGGTCAAACTCCTGCTTGATCAGCGCTTTGGTGCGCAGAGCCTTCAGATAATAAGCGTCATAATAACCGGAGCTTAAAACAAAGGAACCAAGCATGATACGGCGTCTGACCTCCTCACCAAAGCCCTCTGTCCTTGTCCTTTTGTACATATCGTGCAGACCCTCATAGTCTTTTGCCCGGTAGCCGTATTTTACGCCGTCAAACCGTTCCAGATTGGAGCTTGCCTCCGCACTGGCGATGATATAATAGGCAGGAATCATATATTCCATTGTCTTGACTGAGAAGAATTCCACAATGGCACCCATTCCGGTCAGGGTTTTCAGCACTTCCATAAAGGCAGCCTTTACCTCAGGGTTGATTCCCTCTGCAAGATATTCCTTGGGGACTCCGAATTTCATTCCCAGAAGTTTGTCTGTAATCTCTCCGGAAAAGTCCAAATCCTGACGTTCCAGAGAGGTGCTGTCCTTTGGATCATGTCCGGCTATTACCTCCAAAAGCGCCGCACAGTCCGCTACATCCTTTCCCACAGGACCAATCTGATCCAGAGAGGATGCATAGGCTACCAATCCATAACGGGAAACCGTGCCATAGGTAGGCTTTAATCCTGTCACACCGCAGAACGAGCTTGGCTGACGGATGGAACCTCCTGTATCGGAGCCAAGCGCCGCATAAGCCTCCCCTGCTGCCACTGCTGCACAGGAACCGCCTGATGAGCCGCCCGGTACATGCTCCAGATCCCATGGGTTCCTGGTAACGCCGTAGGCAGACGTCTCAGTGGTGCTTCCCATGGCAAACTCGTCCATGTTTGTTTTTCCAATTACGATCATACCAGCCTTTTCCAGGCGGTCAATTACCTCCGCATTATACTGTGGAACAAAGTTCTCCAGGATCCTGGATGCACAGGTAGTCTTTTTTCCTTTGATGCAGATATTATCCTTTACGGCAATGGGAACACCAGCCAAAGGACCTGAATAGGTGCCGTCCGCAATTCCCTTTTCCACCTGCTTTGCTCTTGTATATGCTTCTTTCTTATAAGTGTCCAGGTAGGCATGTACCTTCCCTTCTTTTTTCTCAATTTGGTCAAATACAGTCTTGACCCCGTCCAGGGCACTAATCTGATGCTGTTTTATTTTTTCCGCCAGCTCTAAGGCGGTCATTTTTTCCAAATCCATGGTCCTGTCTCCTATCCTATTGTTTTTGGAACCTGATACTGTCCTTCTTTTGACTTCGGAGCATTTTTCAGCATGGCATCCCGGTTATCGCCGTTTGTCACCACATCCTCCCGGAACACATTCTGTCCCCCGAAAATGTGGGACATAGGCTCCACGCCCTCCGTATCAAGCTCATCCAGCTTTTCCACGTAGTCAAGCATTTCCTGCATGTCCTTTTTGGCCTTTTCCTTCTCCTGGTCAGTCAGGGAAAGCTTTGCAAGGATACAGACATTCTCCATTGTTTCATCATCAATCTGCTTCGCCATTTTTTCATCCTCCTCTTACGGTTCCAGACGGTTCAGGTCTCTTGGGAAAAGACAGGTCTCTCGGACATTATCCTCGCCCAGAAGCTGCATAGTCAAACGTTCCAGACCGATTCCAAGCCCTCCGTGAGGCGGCATACCGTACTTAAAGGTGTCCAGATACTGCTCCATACCTTCCTCTTCCATTCCTCTGTCTGCGATCTTTTTGCGCAGAGCATCGTAGTCATGGATTCGCTGACCTCCTGTGGTGATCTCCAATCCATGGAAAAGCAGGTCAAAGCTTAAGGTGTAGCGGCTGTCCTCTGGATCATCCATTGCATAGAAAGGACGTTTCTTAGAGGGATAATGTGTGATAAACACAAAATCCGCATTATATTCTTCTTTAAAATATCTGCCGATCAGAGCTTCTTCTTCCGGCTCCAGATCAAATGGGTTGCGGATCTTTCTGTCATACTTTTTGGAAACCAGCTCCTTTGCCACATCAAAACGCACTGCCGGAATTTTGGAAACGTCAGGAAGCTCCACCTTCAGGATCTCCAGCTCCTTTGCATAGTCTTTTTTCAGCATCTCCATGGCATACTGCAAAAATCCTGTTTCCATTGCCATGATTTCCTCATAACTGTCAATATAACCCATCTCAAAGTCAAGGCTTGTATATTCGTTTAAGTGTCTCTTTGTGTTATGCTTTTCCGCACGGAATACAGGTCCTGTCTCAAACACACGGTCAAACACGCCTACCATCATCTGTTTATAAAACTGAGGACTCTGCGCCAAAACTGCCGGCTTATGGAAGTACGTCAGCTTAAACATATTCGCTCCGCCCTCGGCTCCTCTGGAACCGATCTTTGGAGTATGGATCTCCGTAAATCCCTGTTCATAAAGGAAATCCCGAAAAGCTCTCACAAGCCCTTCCTGGATTTTGAATTTCGCCCGCTCCTGAAGGTTTCTCAGGGACAGGGAGCGGTAATTTAATTTTGCCTCCAAAGAGGTGTTCATTTTCCATTTATCAATTGCAAGAGGCAGGGGTTCTGCCGGGGCTGATAAAATATCAATATGCCGGATGCGAAGCTCCCTGCCATGAGGTGCTCTCTCTTCCCGGCATACGATGCCTTTTGCTCTCACTGTCATTGCCTCTTTTAAATCGTGAATGGAGACATTTGCCTGCTCATTTTCAAAAACAGCCTGGAATAAGCCTTCCTTTCTTCTCAAGATCACAAATGCAACATCACCCATATTTCGGATACTGTGAACAGCACCCTCCACAACTGCTTCCTGGTTAAGGATCTGATCTCCCATCAGTTCTTCCCAGCTGCAGATTTCTTTTTTCCATTTTCCGTCTAAAAACTCCATGTCCTCATCCTCCATTTCATTTTATCTCAGGCGATTTTTCTCTAAATCTCGTCATACAAAAGCATCAGTATCATCTGTGCTGTTTCCACCATATTTGTGCCGGAATCCATACTGCTCTTCTGTATGTAACGGTAGGCTTCTTCCTCGCTTAAATGATTCCGCTGCATTAACAGCATTTTTGCATTGCCAATATAATTCTGCTCCTTCCAGGAGCGTACCTTTGGTTTTTTCTTATCCTTCTTGATCCGCCGCTCTATCTGGGAAAGCATCATATCCACCGTGTTTACCAAATCGCTGGCCTTCATGGGCATCTCCACAGAAAGCACCGATGAAGGCGCTTCGCCGATCACCCGGGCCGAGGCCAGCAGCAGCAATTCAAAATAGGGCGGCAGGTATGCCACGATATCTCTGTAATACATATCTGGCAAATGGTAACCGCAGATCAAAATTCCGCAGTCCAGCGCGGAAATGCTTGCAAGCGCATTGGAACCTGTGCAGCAGATTGAAGCCACTGAGAACCCGTGTCTTATTAAAATGGTACGGATTTTCTTTGCATCTTCAATTTTCGGTAGTGCAATCACGATGCTGGTGTTCATAATTCTGCCACTCTCTTTCGCCTCTCAAGCTTTCTAAAACACTCTCAGATACGATACAGATATTCATTGATTTCCCAATCAGTCACCTGTCTCGTATACTTCAGCCATTCCTTTTTCTTTGCCGCTGCATATTCCTCACAGAAATCCTTTCCAAGAACCTCTTTGATCCAGCCGCTCTCCTCAAAATATGCGATCGCTTCCTTCAAATTTTCAGGAAGATTTTCTATATTCATTGCCTTCTGATCCGATTCCGATAAAGAACGGTTCGAAGATTTCGTCGGGTAAATTTTTCGTTTGATTCCATCCAGTCCCGCAGCAAGGCAAACCGCAAAAACAAGGTAGGGATTTGATGCCGCATCAGGACTGCGAAGTTCAATTCCCGTATTTTCACCCCTTGTCCCCGGAATACGTACCAGAGAATTCTGGTTATTGGTGGTCCAGGTAAGCTCCGTAGGCGCTTTATAGCCTGGCACCAGTCTCTTATAGGAATTTACAAGAGGATTGGTGATCAGTGCCATTTCACGGCTATGAGCAAGCAGTCCCCCAACAAAATAATATGCCTCATCACTGAGTTCATTATTGTCAGGATTTACAAAAATATTTTTTCCGTCTTTAAATAACAGAAAATGAATGTGCATTCCGGAACCATTTGCGTCCGCCCGAGGCTTCGGCATAAAGGTGGCATGAAGTCCATGGCGCTTGGCTATAGTGCGGACAGCCATCTTAAAGGTCATAATGCAGTCTGCCATTTTTCTTATTTCGCCGGATTTAAAATCAATCTCATGCTGTGCAGGAGCTGTTTCATGATGGGACGATTCCACCTCAAATCCCATATCCTCCAGATTCAGCACCATATCACGCCTTGCATTTTCTCCAAGATCCACAGGGCTGATGTCAAGATAACCTGCTTTTTCATGACTGAGCGTAGTTGGCATTCCGTTGTCGTCTGTGTGGAACAGGAAAAATTCACACTCCGGGTCAATATAGCATGTGTATCCTTCCGCTTCTGCCTCTGCTACTGCCTTAGAAAGAAGATAGCGTGCGCTTCTTATATGAGGTGTACCGTCGGGACGGTAAATGTCACATAACAGTCTGGCAACCTTTCCCTGCTGCGGACGCCACGGAAGTATGGTAAAGGAATCCAGATCCGGATAGAGATACATGTCAGGCTCACTCTCTCCGGCAATTCCTGCAATAAAGGAGCCATCAACCACATATTCATGATCCAATGCCCGGGGAAGTTCCCGTACCGTGATCGCAATATTTTTCAGTGTGCCGAACATATCGGTAAACTGCAGACGGACAAATTCTACGTCTTCATCCTCCGCCATCTGTAATACTTCTTCTCTGGTATAATTCCCCATAGTATTCTCTCCTTATTAATATATGCTCGAATTATTCGTAGTCATTTTTTCAGTATTGAATAATTTCATGAAACAAAAAAAGAGCGCACTTCCAACAGGTTACCCTTATTAGAAGAACGCCCTTGTTCATGGTGGTATTATAGCAACAGGGTGTTTCTTTGTCAACCGTTTATTTTTTAATAAATTAAAGGTATGAATACCCCATCAGGGATTCGTCCACCGCTTTGGCAGCTTCCCTTCCCTCTCGGATCGCCCATACCACAAGAGACTGACCTCTGTGCATATCTCCTGCTGTGAAGACTCTTGGAACACTTGTTTCGTACTGCTCTGGCTTTGTCTCCACATTGGTACGTCCGTTTACTGCTACCTGGAAAGCGTCCGTCACATACTTCTGGCTTCCCAGGAAGCCTGCTGCGATCAGAACCAGGTCAGCGGGGATCACTTCCTCCGTGCCCTCAACAGGAACCATCATCATGCGTCCTGTCTTGGCATCCTTCTCGCTTTTCAGCTTCACGATCTTAGCCTGGCAGACCTTTCCGTTTTTATCGGCTATAAACTCTGTTACTGTTGTCTGATATATTCTTGGATCATGCCCGAAAACAGCAATGGCTTCCTCCTGGCCGTAGTCTGTTTTCAGTACTCTCGGCCACTGGGGCCATGGGTTGTTTGCTGCACGCTCCACAGGCGGAATGGGCATCATCTCAAGCTGTGTCACGGATTTTGCGCCAAGACGGATAGACGTTCCCACACAGTCATTTCCGGTATCGCCGCCTCCGATGACCAGCACATGCTTGCCCTTTGCCTCCTCGTAAGGCGCTTTTTCAAAATCAGAGTCCAGAAGTGTCTTGGTGACCTTTTTCAGGAAATCAACTGCAAAGTAAATACCTTTTGACTCTCTTCCCGGAACCTTGATATCTCTTGGATTGGATGCGCCGCAGGCAAGGATGACGCGGTCAAATTTTTTCAAAAGCTCCTCAGCCTTGATGTCAACTCCTACGTTTGTGCTGGTGACAAATTTTACGCCTTCCTCCTCCATCAGCTTTACTCTCCGGTCGATGACGGATTTCTCAAGCTTCATGTTGGGGATGCCGTAACGGAGCAGACCGCCGATCCTGTCACTTCTTTCAAATACGGTCACGCTGTGGCCTCTTCTGTTTAACTGCTGTGCTGCGGCCAGACCGGAGGGACCGCTTCCCACTACTGCAATAGTTTTTCCGGTGCGTACCTTAGGCGGCTGCGGTTTTACCCAGCCTTCCGCATAGGCAGTCTCGATAATGGCACGCTCGTTTTCCTTTGTTGCAACCGGCTCGCCGTTAATGTTGCAGGTACATGCTGCTTCGCAGAGTGCCGGACACACACGGGAGGTAAACTCCGGAAAGCTATGTGTTTTGCTTAAGCGCAAATATGCCTGTTTCCAGTTACCTGTGTATACCAGGTCATTTGTCTCCGGCACCAGGTTGTGCAGCGGACAGCCGGATGCCATGCCGCCCAGCATCATGCCGGACTGGCAGAAGGGGACGCCGCATGCCATGCAGCGCGCTCCCTGAAGTTTCTGTTTTTCTTTATTTAATGGAGTCCGGAACTCGTTGAAATTGGCAATCCGGACCTTCGGCGGCAGAACCTTCGCCGTCTCTCTCTCATAATCTAAAAATCCTGTCGGTTTTCCCACGGTAATATCCTCCTTATCGCCTTACCCCAATGCTCTCGTAGAATGCTTCCATCTGTGCCTGTTCACTGTTCAGGCCCTTTTCTTCCAGTTTTGCACTTAAGGTGATCATTCTCTTATACTCATCCGGAATGAGCTTCTTAAAGTGCGGCAGATAAGAATCAAAATCTGCCAGAACCTGTGCGCCAAGCTTGGAACCGGTAGCCTCCACGTGAGCCTCGATCAGATCGCGCAGTTCCTTCTTATCGTATTTGTTTTCTACTTTTTCAATAGAGATCATGGCTTTGTTGATATTTCTGTAAAGCACGTTCTCCACATCCAGAACATAGGCGATACCGCCGCTCATACCTGCTGCAAAGTTTTTCCCGGTCTTACCAAGGACTACCACACGACCGCCTGTCATATACTCACAGCCATGCTCACCAACGCCCTCAACTACTGCATATGCACCAGAGTTACGCACTGCAAAACGTTCTCCCGCAACGCCGTTGATAAAGGCTGTTCCGCTTGTGGCTCCGTAAAGGGCAACGTTGCCCACGATAATATTTTCTTCTGCATGATATGCTGCTTTTTCCGGTACCTTCACGATCAGCTTACCGCCGGAAAGTCCCTTTCCGAAGTAATCGTTGCTGTCTCCGGTCAGCTTCAGGGTCAGACCCTTGGGGATAAAGGCACCAAAGCTCTGTCCGCCTGCGCCCTTACAATTTACGACAATGGAATCCTCCGGAAGTCCGTTTTTATGGTTTCTGGTGATTTCTGCACCCAGAATCGTACCAAAAGCACGGTCTGTATTTTTAACCTCAACGGAAATCTCAGCCTTTCCTCCTGTCTTTACGGCCTTCTCGCATTTTTTCAGGAGAACCTTTTCATCCAATGTTTTTTCCAGTTCAAAGTTATATTCTGCCTTCGGGTCAAAGGTAACCTTCTGTCCCTGCTCTGCAAATGGATTGCTCAGGATAGCAGACAGATCCACCTTGCCCTGATGCGGCTCCTTCACACTGCCGGATGCTTTCAGAAGGTCGGTACGTCCCACCATTTCCTCCATGGTACGTACACCCAGCTTTGCCATATATTCTCTTAATTCCTGTGCGATAAAGCGCATGAAGTTCTCTACATATTCCGGTTTTCCCTTAAATCTCTTTCTAAGCTCCGGATTCTGGGTAGCTACACCTACCGGACAGGTATCCAGATTACATACACGCATCATGACACAGCCCATTGTAACAAGCGGAGCTGTTGCAAAGCCGAATTCCTCTGCGCCCAAAAGCGCTGCGATCGCCACGTCACGTCCACTCATCAGCTTGCCGTCTGTCTCAATGCGGACACGGTTACGAAGTCCGTTCATTAACAAGGTTTGATGGGTTTCCGCAAGACCCAGCTCCCAGGGAAGGCCTGCATTGTGGATGGAGCTTCTCGGTGCGGCACCTGTACCTCCGTCATAGCCGGAGATCAGAATAACCTGCGCGCCTGCCTTTGCAACACCTGCTGCAACGGTTCCCACGCCAGCTTCGGATACCAGCTTAACAGAAATATCTGCATATTTATTTGCATTCTTCAAATCGTAGATCAGCTCTGCCAGATCCTCAATGGAATAAATATCATGATGCGGCGGCGGAGAGATCAGGCTGACACCCGGTGTAGAATGACGTGTCTTTGCGATCCATGGATAAACCTTCTTTGCAGGAAGATGTCCACCCTCGCCCGGCTTTGCGCCCTGTGCCATCTTGATCTGGATCTCACGGGCAGATACAAGATAACGGCTGGTGACGCCGAATCGTCCGCTGGCTACCTGCTTGATAGCAGAGCAGCGGCTGTCCTGTGTGCCTGCGGAATCAAGTCTTTCGTCGCTCTCACCACCCTCACCTGTGTTGGATTTTCCGTGCAGATGATTCATGGCGATCGCCAGTGTCTCGTGAGCTTCCTGGGAAATGGAGCCATAGGACATAGCGCCTGTCTTAAAGCGTTTTACGATCTCATCTACACTTTCCACTTCTTCAAGAGGAATTGGATTTTCAGCATATTTGAAATCCATCAGACCCCTTAAGTTGCCGTGGTTCTCCTCATCAACCAGCTTGGTGTATTCCTTAAACATCTCATAGCTTCCTGTCCTGGTAGACTGCTGAAGCAGATGGATGGTCTGCGGATTGTATCTGTGCTCCTCGCCCTGGCTTCTCATTTTGTGCGCACCTACGCTGTCAAGTGTCAGGTCTGTTGTCAGTCCAAGCGGGTCAAATGCCTCGGAATGGAGTCTTTCCACGTTTGCTTCGATATCTTCAATGGTAATACCGCCTACGCGGCTCACAGTTCCTGTAAAATACTTGTCGATCACTTCCTGTGAAATGCCGATCGCCTCAAAGATCTGGGAGCCCTGGTAGGACTGGATAGTGGAAATACCCATCTTGGATGCGATCTTTACAATGCCGCTTAAAACCGCATGGTTGTAATCACTTTCAGCCGCATAGTAATCCTTATCCAGCATATGGTTGTCGATCAGCTCTCGGATCGTTTCCAGTGCCAGGTACGGGTTGATCGCGCTTGCGCCGTAGCCCAGAAGTGTAGCAAAATGATGTACCTCTCTCGGCTCGCCGGATTCCAGGATAATGGCAAGGGACGTACTCTTTTTCGTCTTTACAAGGTGCTGGTGTACTGCGGAAACAGCCAGCAGGGACGGGATCGGCATGTGGTTTTCGTCCACACCCCTGTCGGAAAGGATCAGGATGTTTGCACCGTCACGGTAAGCCTTATCCACTTCCACAAACAGGCGGTCAATGGCGCGTTCCAGCTTTGTACTCTTATAGTAAAGAGTCGAGACAACCGCCACCTTAAAGCCTTCATGCTTCATACGCTTGATCTTCATCATGTCCGTATTAGTCAGGATCGGGTTATTGATCTTTAATACCTGGCAGTTTTCCGGCTTCTGCTCCAGAAGGTTTCCGTCTTTTCCGACATATACCGTAGTGCTTGTCACGATTTCCTCACGGATAGCGTCAATAGGCGGATTGGTAACCTGCGCAAAAAGCTGCTTGAAATAGTCAAATAATGGTCTGCTCTCTTTAGAAAGAACGGCAAGAGGGGTATCAAGTCCCATAGCGCCGATGCTCTCCGCTCCGTTTAAAGCCATGTTGCGGATGGATGTCCGGTACTGCTCATAGGTGTATCCAAAAGCTTTCTGCAGGCGGGAACGCTGCTCCTCCGTATACTCTTCCATTCTTTCATTTGGAATCTTAATATCTTTCAAATGGACAAGATGGCTGTCAAGCCACTCGCCGTAAGGCTGTTTTTTTGCATACAGCTCTTTTAATTCATTGTCATCTATGATCTTGCCCTGAACAGTATCCACCAGGAGCATTTTTCCGGGATGGAGACGTTCCTTTAACACGATCTTCTCTTCGGGTACAGGCAGAACGCCTACCTCAGAGGAAAGGATCATGCAGCCGTCAGAGGTCACATAATATCTGGAAGGACGAAGGCCGTTTCTGTCCAGAACGGCGCCCATCACATCTCCGTCCGAGAACAGAATAGACGCAGGACCGTCCCACGGCTCCATCATTGTTGCATAATACTGGTAAAAATCACGTTTTTCCTGGGAAATGGTATCGTTGTTTGCCCACGGCTCCGGAATGGCGATCATCACTGCCAGCGCCAGATCCATGCCGCTCATCATCAGGAATTCCAGAGTGTTGTCAAGCATAGCGGAGTCGGAGCCGTTTCTGTTTACAACAGGAAGGATCTTCTGCATTTCGCCTTCCAGGTAAGGAGACTCCATGTTTTCCTCTCTTGCAAGCATCTTGTCTGCATTTCCTCTGATGGTGTTGATCTCACCGTTATGTACGATCAAACGGTTCGGATGTGCTCTCTCCCAGCTCGGGTTTGTGTTGGTGCTGAAACGGGAATGTACAACTGCAATGGCTGACTCATAATCCGGGCTCTGCAGATCGCTGAAGAAGGTGCGGAGCTGTCCTACCAGGAACATACCTTTGTACACAATGGTACGGCTGCTCATGGAAACTACATAAGTATTGTCATTACTCTGTTCAAATTCACGGCGGGCAATATACAGCTTTCTGTCAAAAGCAAGGCCCTTTTCCAGATCATCCGGCTTTTTGATAAAAGCCTGCATAATGCAGGGCATACACTCCCTTGCCTTGTGTCCCAAAACCTCCGGAACAATGGGCACAGCTCTCCAGCCTAAGAATTCCAGGCCCTCCTTTTCCACAATGATCTCAAACATCTTCTTTGCCTGAGCGCGTTTGATCTCATGCTGTGGGAAAAAGAACTGACCGATGCCGTATTCTCTCTCTCCGCCAAGCTCAATGCCCTCTTTCTTACAGGCTTTTTTGAAGAACTTGTGGGATATCTGAAGAAGAATACCAACACCGTCTCCGGTCTTTCCTTCTGCATCTTTTCCGGCACGGTGCTCCAGATTCTCTACGATACGCAGAGCGTTTGCCACCGTATCATGGGTTTTCTTTCCTTTGATGTTCACAACTGCGCCGATACCGCAGTTGTCATGCTCAAACCTGGAACGATAAAGCCCCTGCTGCCCTTTCATCACTTCTTTCATCTTTCCTCATCCTTTCTATCT
Organism: Ruminococcus sp. 5_1_39BFAA; assembly: GCF_964240875.1. Classification (NCBI taxonomy): domain Bacteria; kingdom Bacillati; phylum Bacillota; class Clostridia; order Eubacteriales; family Oscillospiraceae; genus Ruminococcus; species Ruminococcus sp. 5_1_39BFAA. Next base: position 175,035 of record NZ_CAXSVO010000004.1, read on the forward strand.
TAATTATGTATGTTATCTGACGTTTTTCTGTCTACCGCCGCCTGGACGAATCCACGGAACAGCGGATGCGCATGGTTTGGTCTGGACTTAAATTCAGGATGTCCCTGGGTTCCCACAAAGAACGGATTCGCCGGAATCTCGATCATTTCCACAATGCGTCCGTCTGGCGATGTACCCACGATAGACATGCCTTTTTCCTGCAATTCCTCACGGAAAGCATTGTTTACCTCATAGCGGTGTCTGTGGCGCTCCTGGATCATTTTTCCTCCGAAAAGTTTCTCAGACAGGGAGCCATCCTTCAGTACACAGGGATAGCTTCCCAGACGCAGAGTTCCTCCCAGATCCTCCACATCCGCCTGATCCGGCATAAGAGCAATGACAGGATGTGTCGTTTCCGGTGAAAGCTCAATACTGTTTGCATCCTCATATCCAAGAACATGTCTTGCAAATTCCACGATTGCCATCTGCATTCCCAGACAGATTCCCAGATAGGGAATCTTATGCACTCTGGCATACTGTGCTGCCAGGATCATTCCCTCAGTACCTCTGTTTCCAAAGCCTCCCGGTACCAGAATACCGTCTACACAGTGAAGCTGTTTATCCAGATTTTTCTCATTTAACTCCTCGGAATCGATCCAGGTAAGCTCTACCTTTGCTCTGCAGGCGATCCCGCCGTGCTTTAAGGCTTCCACTACGCTTAAATATGCATCATGAAGCTGGGTGTACTTTCCTACAATTGTAATATTCACTGTCTTGTCCGGGTGTCGCAGATTATCTACCATTTCAACCCAATCCGAAAGATCCGGTTTTCTGTTTTCCAGGAACAAGGACTGCATGACAACATCCGCAAGCTTTTCCCGTTCCATAGCAAGGGGTGCTTCATATAAATATTCAACATCCAGATTCTGTAGTACATGGGTGACCGGTACATTACAGAACAGAGCTATTTTTTCTCTGATTTCGTCAGTCAGGGGATGCTCGCTTCTGCACACGATCACATCCGGCTGGATTCCCATTCCCTGCAGTTCTTTTACACTTGCCTGAGTGGGCTTGGTCTTCATTTCCCCGGATGCCTTAAGATAAGGGATCAGCGTTACATGGATAAGAATTGCATTTTCGTGTCCCACATCATGCTGAAACTGTCGGATCGCTTCCAGAAATGGCTGGCTCTCAATATCTCCTACGGTTCCTCCCACCTCTATAATGGCGATCCTATCCTCATCCGGAGACTTTGCACGGTAAAAACGGCTTTTGATCTCATTTGTAATATGAGGAATTACCTGTACGGTACCACCGCCGAAATCTCCGTGGCGTTCCTTCTGCAAAACGGACCAGTAAATCTTTCCCGTAGTCACATTGGAATTCTTGTCCAGGCTCTCGTCAATAAACCTCTCATAATGTCCCAGATCCAGGTCTGTCTCCGTTCCGTCGTCTGTGACGAAAACCTCTCCGTGCTGGATGGGATTCATTGTTCCCGGGTCAATGTTGATGTAGGGGTCAAACTTCTGCATCGTCACCTGATATCCCCTGGCCTTCAAAAGCCTTCCCAGTGACGCCGCCGTGATTCCTTTTCCAAGGCCAGACACAACGCCGCCTGTGACAAATACATATTTTACTGCCATTTCGATTTCCTCCTCCATAATTTCTATGAAATAAAAAAAGTGCCAAAGATAGAATTTAGGGACACTTACCCCATTTTCTATCTCTGACACCTTTGTCACATCATTATCTCAACTAAAAATATTCTATAACTATATCCTATTTCCTTCTGTTTGTCAATAATAAGACCTGCGTCTTTTCACTCATACTACTGCAAATTTCTGCAAAGTGCGGTTAAATTCCTTACTCTCCCCATGACATTTTACGGTAAGAACCTTCGTGAGGTCCATGCTGAAGACGCCGAGTATCGATTTTGCATCAATTAAAATCCTGTTGTAAAATACATCAATGTCAAAATCACATTTGCTGGCTGCATTTACAAACTCCTGAACATCCTCGGCTGCGTTTAACTTAATCTGTTTCTGAGACATAACGTTCATCCTTTCTGAAATGATATTCTAAACACTTTTTTCCTTGGAATGCCCACATTATGTCTTAGAAACCAAATTTTGTCAAGGCTGGAATTTATATTTATGAAAGATTTCCATCATATCTTATGAATGCCTAAATCTTTTTGTGCGTTATTTTCCTCCGGGATTTCCATTGGATAGTTTCCGTCAAAGCATGCTTTGCAAATAGGAAGTCCTCCTGCCATACCTTCCAGATACTCAATCTCCATATAACCAAGTGAATCTGCTCCGATCATCCTGCAGATCTCCTCTGTTGTGTGCTGGGCTGCAATAAGCTGATCGTTGCTTGGCACATCGGTTCCGAAATAGCAGGGATGCAGAAACGGAGGCGAACTGATGCGTACATGAACCTCTTTTGCCCCCGCATCCTTCAGCATCTTGATCAGATTCGCGATGGTAGTTCCCCTGACGATAGAATCATCCACCAGCACGATCCGTTTATCCTTCACAACAGATTCCAGTACATTTAGTTTCAGATGAACACTGGACTCCCTCTCCTTCTGCGTAGGCTTGATAAAAGTCCTGCCGATATAGGAGTTTTTGTAAAAAGCAAAACCAAAGGGAATTCCGGACTCCTCAGAGAAGCCTTTGGCTGCCGGAAGGCCTGACTCCGGTACACCTGTTACAAGATCCGCCTCCACCGGATAAGATTTTGCAAGGGACTTGCCGCCTCTGATCCTGGCATCATAAATCCTTACCCCATCAAGGGTACTATCCAGCCTTGCAAAATAAATGTATTCAAACACGCAGTGGGCGTGCTTTTTTCCTGCCAGAGTCATATCGGATTTTACACCGTCCCGTGAAATGGTAACCATCTCTCCCGGCTCAATATCCCGTACAAACTCTGCGCCCACAGAGGCCAGCGCACAGCTTTCTGATGCCAGCACATAGGCATTGTCTCTTTTTCCGAGACATAAGGGCCGCAAGCCATAAGGATCCCGGACTCCGATCAGCTTTCTCGGGCTCATGATCACCAGGCCATAGGCACCTTTGATCTTTTCAGCAGTTCTCAAAACAGCTTCTTCTACTGTTTTTGAATGGACACGTTCTTTTGCAATATAAAAGGCAATGACCTCTGAATCAGTTGTAGTATGGAAAATTGCTCCGTTCTGGATAAGCTCCCATTTTAAAGTATGGGTATTGACAAGGTTGCCGTTGTGGGCTAATGCCAGGCTTCCTTTTATGTAAGAAAGGACAAGGGGCTGGGCGTTTTCAGCCACAGACGCTCCTGTTGTAGAATAACGGACATGTCCGATTCCAATGTCTCCGTTCATCTTCCGTATGGTATCTTCCTTCAGGACCTCACTTACCAGGCCCAGATCCTTATGATATTTCACATTTCCAATCGGTCCCTTTGTATCGGACACCGCAATTCCGCAAGCCTCCTGGCCTCTATGCTGCAGGGACGTCAGACCATAATATATGGATGGAGCCACATCATTTCCATCCAGATCATAGATTCCGAACACTCCGCATTCTTCTTTAATTTCTGCCATCTGATTTCCTCCATTCCAGACTTACATTACATAAAAGAAGGCACTTCGGGTATGTCCGAAGCGCCTTTGCTTACACAGAAATTATAATAGAAGAAAGCAATTTGTCAACCCCACGCCGAAAAATTTTTTTCCAACTTTTTTCAAAAAAGTCATTGACAAGATTTTTTTTTCGTGTATACTACACCACATAAAGCAAAGGCGCTTTGGATTACAGAAAGTATCCAGAGCGCCTTTTCTATTTGTTTCCAAAATGAGTGAAAGAGCGATGAAAGGAGCGTACCTATATGGCACAAACTATTCCTGAACTTTACGGCAGCCTTGTTTTTAACGACAAGATCATGCGCAGTAAATTACCAAAAGACATGTACAAAGCACTGAAAAAAACCATTGAAAATGGCACACATCTGGAGCTTGATGTTGCAAACTCCGTTGCAGTTGCCATGAAAGAATGGGCAATTGATAACGGTGCTACCCATTATACCCACTGGTTCCAGCCTATGACAAATGTTACTGCCGAAAAACACGACAGCTTCATTTCTCCCACAAGCGATGGACAGGTGATCATGGACTTCTCCGGAAAAGAGCTTGTAAAAGGCGAACCGGACGCATCCAGCTTCCCATCCGGTGGACTTCGTGCTACCTTCGAGGCGAGAGGCTACACAGCGTGGGACCCGACTTCACCAGCATTTATTAAAGACGGTACCCTTTACATTCCTACAGCTTTCTGTTCCTACAGCGGCGAGGCTCTTGATAAAAAGACTCCTCTGCTCCGTTCCATGGATACCTTAAATAAGGCGGCTGTCAACATGCTGCATGTCCTGGGCAATATGGAAGTAAAACATGTTTCCACAACTGTTGGTCCGGAGCAGGAATATTTCCTGGTTGACAAGGATCTTTATAAAGCAAGAAAAGACCTGGTATTCTGCGGACGCACCCTGATCGGCGCACCTGCACCAAAGGGTCAGGAAATGGAAGACCATTATTTCGGTACCTTAAAGCCAAGAGTTTCCGCATACATGCACGATCTGGATACAGAGCTCTGGAAGCTTGGTATCCCGGCAAAAACAAAACACAACGAGGTTGCTCCTGCTCAGCATGAGCTTGCTCCTGTTTTCGATACTACCAATGTTGCAGTTGACCACAACCAGCTTACAATGGAGATCATGAAAAAGGTAGCTGACAAACACGGAATGGTTTGCCTCTTAAATGAGAAGCCTTTTGAAGGCATCAACGGAAGTGGTAAGCACAACAACTGGTCCATGATCACCAATACAGGTGTCAACCTTCTCGACCCGGGCAAGACCCCTGCTGAGAATATCCAGTTCCTGGTATTTTTGATGGCAGTCATCAAAGCGGTTGACGAATATGCAGATTTACTTCGTATCTCTGTTGCAAGCGCAGGAAATGATCATCGTCTCGGCGCAAATGAGGCTCCGCCGGCAGTTGTCTCCATCTTCCTTGGCGATGAGCTGACTGAAATTCTCAGTTCTATTGAAAATGATACTTACTTCACCTCCCACGGTGCAGTTCAGATGGATATTGGAGCAACCGTTCTGCCTCACTTTGTAAAAGACAATACTGACAGAAACCGTACTTCACCGTTTGCCTTTACAGGCAATAAGTTTGAGTTCCGTATGCTTGGCTCTGCAGCTTCTGTTGCAAACCCGAATATCGTACTGAACACTGCTGTTGCGGAAGCACTGAACCAGTTTGCAAGAGAGCTGGATGGCGTTTCTGCTGAGGATATGGAGCACGCAGTACATGAACTGATCAAGAGAGCTATCAAAAAACATAAACGTGTCGTATTCAATGGCAATGGATATACTGACGAGTGGATCGAAGAAGCTGCTGCACGCGGCCTGTACAATTTAAAATCTACTCCGGATGCTCTTCCAATGTGGATTGCAGATAAAAATATCAAGCTTTTCACAGAGCATAAGATCTTTACAAAAGAGGAGCTTCATTCCCGCTATGAGATCTGGCTGGAAAACTACTCCAAGACCATCAACATTGAATCCAACACAATGGTTGAGATGATCCAGAAGGATCTGATGCCTTCTGTTCTTACTTACATGGAGCAGATTGCAAGCACAGCAAGTATGAAAAAATCTGTTGTTCCGGATATTTCTACAGAAAGCGAAGCTGCTCTTCTCACAAAGCTTACTGAGCTTCAGGCAAAAATGATGAGCGGTGTGGAGACTTTGAAGGCAGATACTGCAAAGGCACTTGCTGCTGAGGATGTTTTGGAGAATGCAAAACTGTACCAGTCTGTTGTACTTGCAGATATGGAGACTTTGAGAGCTGCTGCTGATGAGGCAGAAACTCTGATTCCGGATTCTCTGCTGCCGTATCCTACCTACGGAAAGCTTCTGTTTTCCGTATAAGGTAAAGCACGGATTTAGGAACCATACTATTTAACAGGTAAAACCAGGGGATATCCATTATGAACTCTACTTCATAATTCATTATCGATTTCCTCATCCATTAATCACACGATACGGATATCTCCTGTTTTACATATATCTTCTGCCGATTCCATTTCCCCGGGACTTCGGCAGAATTCAATTTTATCATTTGTTCGTAAAGGCGCGAAGGAAAAATCATTTTCTCTCGCGCCTTTTCGATATATGATGCCAGGGTCAAAAATGCATGGCATTGGGACCCGACAAACATACAGGGAGAGAGGAGTTTTATTATGGAATTTTCTGCAGTAAACACAATTTGGGTGCTTGTGGGCGCCGCGCTGGTCTTCTTTATGCAGGCTGGCTTCGCAATGGTGGAGACAGGCTTCACCAGGGCAAAAAACGCTGGTAACATTATCATGAAAAACCTGATGGACTTCTGTATCGGAACCCCCGCCTTCTGGCTGGTCGGCTTCGGTATCATGTTCGGTGCAGGCAATGGCTTCTTTGGACGAATTGGTGGTATCGCCTCAGAAGCAAACTATGGAAATGCAATGCTTCCTGACGGTGTACCGTTTTGGGCATTCCTGATCTTCCAGACTGTATTCTGCGCTACTTCTGCTACCATCGTATCCGGTGCAATGGCTGAACGTACAAAGTTTTCCGCATACTGTGTGTACAGTCTGCTGATCAGCCTGGTTGTTTATCCGGTTTCCGGTCACTGGATCTGGGGCGGCGGTTTCATCAGTGAGATGGGCTTCCACGATTTCGCCGGTTCCTGTGCCGTACATATGGTAGGCGGTGTTGCCGCTTTCATCGGCGCACTGATCCTTGGACCACGTATCGGCAAATACACAAAGAGCGGTAAATCAAAAGCTATTCCGGGACATAACCTTACCGTTGGTGCCCTCGGCGTATTTATCCTCTGGTTCTGCTGGTTTGGCTTCAACGGCGCTTCCACGGTTTCCATGGAAGGCGATGCTATTGTAAGCGCAGGTAAGATCTTTGTCACCACAAACCTTGCAGCAGCCGTTGCAACCGTTACTGTTATGCTGATCACATGGATACGTTACAAAAAGCCGGATGTTTCCATGTCCCTGAACGGTTCTCTGGCAGGTCTGGTAGCAATCACAGCAGGATGCGATACCGTATCCCCAACTTCCGCTGCTATCATCGGTATCCTGTCCGGATTTATTGTAGTATTTGGTATTGAATTTATTGATAAGGTGTTAAAAATTGATGACCCGGTAGGTGCTGTAGGCGTTCACGGCTTAAACGGTGCTTTTGGTACTTTAGCTGTTGGTCTTTTCTCCGACGGTGCCGGTACTGACTGGAAAGGACTTCTTGTTGGCGGCGGTTTCCATGGCTTTGGCGTACAGCTTACCGGTATGCTGATCACCATTGCATGGGTAGCGGTTACCATGACTATTATCTTCCAGGTTATCAAACACACCATGGGCTTAAGAGTTTCCGCAGAAGAGGAAATCCAGGGCCTGGATGTAAAGGAGCACGGTCTTCAGAGTGCATACGACGGTTTTGCCATTCGCGATACCGTAGGCGCTGTTCCAACTCCAATGGGTACCTCCAAAACCTATACCTCTGTTTCCAGACCTTCTGCTCCTGCTGAATTTGTTCCGGAGATTCCGAAGGAAGGCGTTCATAAGCTTACCAAGGTGGTTATCATCACCCGTCAGAACAAGCTTGAGGAATTCATGCAGGCTATGAATGAGATCGGTGTTACCGGTATTACAATTACCAATGTACTTGGCTGTGGTGTACAGAAAGGTTCCCCGGCTTACTACCGTGGTGTTGAGATGGATATGAATCTTCTGCCGAAGATCAAGATCGAGATTGTGGTTAGTCTCGTTCCTGTCCAGAAGGTTATCGAAACAGCCAAGAAGGTTCTCCATACAGGCAATATCGGAGACGGCAAGGTATTCGTCTATGACATTGAGAATGTAGTGAAGATCCGTACCGGTGAGGAAGGTTACCTGGCACTCCAGGATACTCATCCGGCTGAATAAGCTTTCACTCATAATATATTTCCAAATAAAAGAGAGAAGGGAGGACGCATTAAGCGTTCTCTCTTCTCTTTTTGCATGCGGAAAATCCCTCGTTTTTCATATCATGACAACCGCGGCAGATTCCAATGATAATGTGCCGCCAGATAGCGGATCAGAATGACCACTGCTGATGAAACGATCATGGCAGAAACCGCTCCGAAGTGACGGTGCATATACACACAGGTTATGGCGCCCACGATGGATGCACAGGCATAGACATGGCGCACAAAAATATAGGGTGGCACACCTGCCATCATGTCACGTAAAAGACCGCCGCCTACCCCTGTCACCGTACCCACAAAGACAAGCAGGAAAAGCTGGTCAAGGTATCCCTGGCGGATTCCCGTATTCACACCCACCACAGTAAAGATTCCCAGGCCGATGGAGTCCATTACCAGCATGATCTTATCATAGGTCACTCTCCTGCTGCCCTCCAGAATATCCCTCTTCCAGTACAGCACAGCAAACACCACACAGGAGGTTATCACCGCTACTATCGCATAAATCGAATGCTGAAACACGCTGGGCGGAATAATTCCCAGGATCACATCACGGATCACACCTCCTCCCACAGCGGTCACAACACCCAGGACACTCACCCCGAAAATGTCCATTTTTCTCTCCACTCCCACCATGGCTCCCGATGCCGCAAACGCCACCGTTCCAAGCATTTCCATGATGAATGTGATTATTTCCTGATAATTCATAAACGCCTCACACTATTATATTTAGCCCCTCTTACGAAATACACCAAAACCACGTATACCGCTCCGTGATCGATATGGAACTGCTTTTTTCTCTATAAATTTTTCAGAGGCTTTATTTCTTTCCTATATACATATCTCATAAACAGACTGCAGATAATAGCCGCAAACACCTCTGCAATCGGGAAGGACCACCAGATTGCCGTAAGTCCCACCACCCTCGAGAGAATGAAGGCAGCCGGAAGCAGCACCACAAGCTGGCGCAGCACAGAGACAGCCAGACTTAGAAATCCGTGTCCCAATGCCTGGAATACAGAGGATGACACCACCGAAATACCGGCAAGGATAAAGCTGAAGCTGATCTTCCGCAGTGCCACGGTTCCAATCTCCATCATAGACACAGAAGCATTGAAAATTCCCAGGAGCGTTTCCGGTATCAATTGGAAAATTGCAAATCCTGCCAGCATGATACTAACCGCATAAATGATACTAAGACGGATCGTTTTCATAATCCTCTCCGGCTTTCTTGCTCCGTAGTTATATGCCACGATCGGGACCATACCGTTGTTCAGACCGAAAACAGGCATGAACACAAAGCTCTGCAGCTTAAAATAAACACCGAATACCGCCGTAGCTGTGGAGGTAAAGCCCATCAAAATCTTATTCATTCCAAAGGTCATGACCGAACCTACGGATGCCATGATAATGGATGGAAAACCTACACTGTATATGCCCTTCACCATTTCACCTGATAGTCTGTATTTTCTCAGAGAAATCTTAAGCTCCGGATTTACCTTGAAATTCAGGATAAAGCCTGCCGCGGCAGCAATGATCTGTCCTGTCACAGTGGCAAGCGCAGCTCCTGCGACCTCCATACGCGGAAATCCAAAAAGCCCGAAGATCATGATCGGATCCAGAATAATATTGATCACGGCCCCAAAAATCTGGGTAACCATGGAATATATGGTTTTTCCAGTGGACTGCAGAAGCTTTTCCGACACAAACTGCATGAACATGCCAAAGGACATGATTCCGATGATCCGCACATAGCTTACCCCATAGGAATAAATCTCCGCATCGTCCGTCTGTACTCTGAAAAACAACGGACTGAAAAGCCCTGTGACAATCGCAAAACCAATAAAACTGAACATACACAGATAAATACCGTTATTCGCAGCGCTGTTTGCATACTCGTTTCTTTTTTCCCCAAGGGAACGGGATACCAGCGCATTGATTCCAACACCTGTACCGGCTCCCACGGCAATCATCAGATTCTGTACAGGAAAGGCTAGAGATACGGCTGTCAGCGCATTCTCATTGAGCCTTGCCACAAACATACTGTCCACAACATTGTACAAAGCCTGCACCAGCATGGACACCATCATGGGTACGGACATACTGATCAGCAATTTGCCCACAGGCATAGTACCCATCTTATTTTCCTTAACGGTTTCTTTTGTTTCCAAAATACCCCTCCTCTATATGTAACAATTCCCGCAGGCAGCGAACCAGGCGGATGTGCCTGCATATCCGTCAGGCAGTGCAGTTTGCCAATGGCACATTTTACACTGACCAATCCGGCTACGGTCTGCAGATTATCCCGATTTCCACAAAAACCGGGTACAGATAGCTTGCGCCGAAACACCCCAGCTTTTTGGGTCCTGCAACCATCCCCAGCTCACGCTGCAGCTCCAGTGCTTTTCGAAAGGCCAGATTCACTGTGGATCGGGTAATGGATTTATCCTTTCGGGAAACAAACATCTCATTTCCCTTTATCGTATAGCTAAATTCCAGATTTTTGGCAGTCCTGAAAATATGATTCTGAAACCGGATAAGGGTTTCCCACAAACGCTCCGTGTCATAATCCCACGCCAAATTGCAGTTGTTTTCCTCTGTTTTTACTTCTTCCATACAATCTCCATAACAGTACCCCTGTACCGGGACTGTCAGTCATCACTTCTGTGTGTACGCCGCCTTCTGCTGTCTGTTTCGGAAGCCTGGCGTTTTTTCTGCTCCCATGCCCTTCGATGAAGATCCAGTTCCTCCTCTTCCGGTATGTCCAGATCAAGACTTCCGTTAAAATAATCCTCAAATCCGTCTTCGTCTATGTAATCGTCTAAAACATCATCTTCTGCCTCATCATCCTGCACCGGCTTATGCTCCGCAGTACGGAGTTTCGCAGTAGGAGACTTCGCAGTGCGCTTCTTTCGGGGCTGCGTCCTCTTCGCCTGTGCTTCCCCACTTTTTCTGCGTTTCTTTTTACTTTCCCCATAATAATTATCCAGATACTCCTCAATGATCTCATCCTCATCGTCAGCATCCAGATAGTCCTCATCCGTCCGCTCCTTTTTGCGCTTCTGCTTCCTGTCATCCTCGTACTCGTCCTCATCCTCATCGACATATTTCGGCTTATTCAGAGCAAACTGGATGAGCATACCCAAAATAGCTGCTCCGGCACTCATTCCGATCCCATATGGAATCTCAGCCATTCCCTCAAGCTTTGCCAGAGATACGCCGGTCAAAACGCCGCCCAGCAAACTGGTCCCCACAATGATAACTTCTCTCTCATACCGCATGGCAACTACACCAAGCCCCACGCCGATCAGCAGACATACAAAAAAAGTAAAGGATGTTGTGGGATGGATGATATAGGTGCTCAAAGTCAATCCAAGTCCGGCGCCGAGAATAAAAATACCTGCCTTAAAGATCAGGAATGCAACAATAGCAAGCACTACGCCTGCTGCCACCATAGCTGCAAGGTAGATCGTCTTATCCTCCGCTCCTGATCTGTAAACACCGAAAAGCCCAAGTCCGGCGCCGATTCCAAAACCAAAAAGCATCATCCAGAACCGCAGCAGCCGGTATCCCAGAATACAGTTTATGATACCAAACACCAGAAGCACAACAAACAGACCGGTAGCGATCACAGACAGCTCCTGCATATTCCGCACACGTTCTGCAATGTTCATGGCGCGTGTAAGAATGTCCAGCATATTCCGCCTCCTAAAACATATAATACATGGTTTTCATATTTTCCAGAATTCCATAGTGGTATTCCACCTGGTTCATTCCGTAAAGGGTCATATAGTAACGGGCAACCTCCTGAATCTTTTCCCCTGTGATCCACTCGTCACAGGCAGCCTGAAATGCCTCTTCATTCGAAAACTTAAACCGCACAACAGCTGCCCCGTTATCAAGGCGCATCTGACAATATGCCAGAAGCTGCTGAAAATCATAGGTGTCAAAGCAGCCGTTGTTGAGTACATAAAAGTTTTTGTCCGTGGCAGTACAATCCGGCACCGGAAACTCATCGGAGGGTGTATAGGTCATTTCATATTCCTCCGGGAAAGGACAGAGATAGTCGTAAATAATGGTTTTATGCTCTGCAAGCTGCACGGCAGCGCCCTCCAGAAATTCATGCTGATCCCCGTTTGTGGTATCGACGTAATAATACGCACCGTCAAGCTGCACAATATTCCAGGCATGTCCTTCCTCACTGTCCTTTGTATCGCCTTCCACATAGATGCAGGGAACGCCAAGATGCTCCAGAAGATACTGGGTCGCTCCCGCATATCCGGCGCAGACCGCTTCCTTTTTCCAGAATATCCCTGCGATGCTCTGGTCATGCTCGGAAGGCTGATACTCTGCATTGTCGATCAGGTACGTATATACGGTCTTAACCTTTTCATAATCGTCAGCGTCCTGTGGAATCAGCGCATCCACCTCCTGACAGGCAGCCTCCATAGCAGCCTGGATCTCGGCAGTTTCCTGATCCGTGTAGCTGTAGCCCGGAGAAAACAGACAGTAGCTGCTTCCGGCAAAAGTGGTCTTATAAACCTGCTGGCGGTTATGGATCCAGAACAGCTCCGGATGATCTTTTAGCAAGGCATGATAAACCCTGTCCACCGTCTCATCCGCAGAGATGGTGAGATAAAATTCCTCTTTTCTTGCCGAAATCCCCTCCAGCATCTCCCTGTATCCCCGCTTCTCTTCTTCATTCAGCAGGCTGAAATAATATTCCTGATGGTATTCGTCTGACTGGACAAATTCTTTTTTGCGCAGTTGGCGTACTTCCTTTGGCTCAAGCCGCAGGATCACCATCGCTCCTATGACCAGGATACAAAAGAGAATACATACCAGGAAGACTGTCAGGAACTTCTTTTTCTTCATCCAAATCTCCTTTCGGATTTACCCGGCTTACACCGTACACCCATTATATCCCATACACCTGTATATTGTAAACGGGTAATATAGCACCTGTTCATAAATCACGGATCCGATCGAGGAGCTCCTTCGCAGTCTCATGACACAGAAGCTCTTTATTATAGCGGTGATAGCGATCACAGAAATACTGCTGAAGGAAGTGCATAGCCGGATATCCGGTATTCAGCTCCGTAATAAAGATAACAAGCTCCTGTCCGCCTCCAAAAGCGGATTCCATAAAATCAAAGGCGTATTCCAGCATGGATGAGGTCTTGTCAAATTCCTGGTCATATCCTGCTTTTTTACCGTTAAACCATTCCTTTAATAAATCAAACGCCTGACCGCCTTCTTTTACTTCAGCTTTTTTCAGCTTCATAACATATCCTTCCAGAGTATCCAGCACATTTCGCATCTGGTACTCCTGCTCGCGTGAAAGAAGCCCTGCTTTTTTCTTTCCCGTCAAGTCCATGGCAAAGGACATTTTTACGTCCTCCATGTACTCCACAGGCTGCTCTTTTTGTGCCCCGGACAGAACCTCCTTTGCCTCCTTCAGGATCCCAAACAGGCTTTCCAGCTCTTTTTCCTGCCCCAGCACTCTTTTAAAGGACGTATTCAGCCGCGAAAGAAGAAGCCCTGTAACGCTGAGGCGTTCATCAAAGGAAGCATGTGCCGCCTTCTTTACAAGAATATCATCGATCTTTCCTGAAAGAACCTGATCGATCTGATAATCTGTCCTGTATTTATAAAACAGTTCCAGATAATTGGCAAAATCCCTGGCGATCTGGGGATGCTGGATATACTGAACCGTCACTTCCCGGTCCACTTCTTTATTCAGCTTTTCATAGACCGCGATCATGCGGGACAGATCCTCCCATCCTCTTGGCGTTGCAAAATTTTTCCCATCAACGGTACTCTCCATGCGGTAAAAATACTTTGGGCGTGTATTCAGATAGGAGAGCACTGCCGGATGTACTCCTGCATTGTAGGCATATTCCTTCCATGCTTCAAAATCCGGTTCTACCTCAATTTTTTTCACACGGTCCATAGTAACCACGTCAAATTCCCGTACAGACTTGTTATATTCCGGCGGGTTTCCTGCCGCAACGATCAGCCATCCATCGGGGATTTTGTGGCTGCCAAAGGTCTTGCACTGGAGAAACTGCAGCATGGCAGGCGCCAGGGTTTCCGAAACACAGTTGATCTCATCAATAAAGAGGATTCCCTCCCGCAGTCCCGCTGCCTCGATCTTTTCATAAATCGATGCCACAATCTCACTCATGGTATATTCCGTTACCGCCTTTTCCTCCCCGTCGAACAGCTTCTTAGAAATAAAGGGAAGACCGATAGCGCTCTGCCTTGTATGATGGGTGATGGTGTATGCAACCAGTCCCACCTGGCATTCCCGGGAAATCTGTTCCATGATCTGTGTTTTTCCAATACCCGGTGCACCGATCAGCAGGATCGGGCGCTGTGCCATAACCGGAATCTCATATTCCCCGAAATCATTTTTCAAAAGGTATGCCTGAAGTGTATTTTTAATCTCTTCCTTTGCTCGTTTGATGTTCATGCTCTGTCTCCCATATCTCTTTTTTCTGTTTCTTCCAGATCTTCCTCTCCCAGTATCAGCTTAATCGCCCAGGGCGGAACGTCGATATCACGGTAATCCTCCTTCATAAACACAAAGGCTGTCTCATAGGGAGGCTTTTTTGCCGGAAATGTGCCGTAGCCGTCTGTAAAATAAATCAGTCCGCGAAGCCTTGTAAAACGCTTTGCTCTCATAAGCTGTTCCACGTAGGCAAAGGGTGGGCGGAAATCTGTGCCTCCCTCTCCGATAACCGTGAAATTTGCCATATAATCCTTAAGCTGTCGTCCGTTTTCGATCACCACGTCCGACTGGATTCTCTCATCACATTGGATAATATGGACATGAATCCGGCGAAAAAAGCTTTCCGTCTCACTTAAAACGCTGTAGGTCTGCTCCAGAAACTTCTGAACCAGCTCCCCCTTACAGGACATGGAAGTATCGATCACGATCACAAAATCCTCCACCTTCCGCTCCTCCTTTGTCTCCAGCGGCTCGATCAGCGGCATGTTTCCGTAAAGATTCATTCCGTAATTGTAAAATATATAATCAAAGGTGTCCATATCCACCTTCATTTCCTCTTTCAAAACAGAGAATTTCCGCAGAAATTCTTTATAGTCATAGCGGCTCCTGTTTTCCGCCGCAAGGTGATCCATCAGGCTTTTACTGTCGCTGGCAGCCTCCTTTGAGAAGGTTTCCATTTCCGTCTGCATACGGCTTTTGACATCCTCCCAGTTTTTCCGCTGCCTTACATTTTTTGGATGGCCCGGAGGAGTCTCATACCATTTGCGGTGATCGTCCATATAAAATTCCCTGCGAAGCTCCTGCATTTTCGGCTCGGGAAGATGAAGGATACGAAGCCTTTTGTAAATTCTTTGGGCCGTGGCGGCTGTGTCCTTTTCCAGGATCAGATCCCTCGCCTGCCTCCTTGCCATAGTAGCCGGCTGATGGACACATCGCAGATAAAGCCCGTCAATGACCGTTTCCACCGCAATATCACAGGCAAGGTTCCAGTATTGCTGATCCACGTTTTCCCCGGGAAAAACATGAAGAAAAATACAGTGTAGCAGGCTGTGAAGATAGGCGCGGTTAGTGCGCTCCCTGCTTCTTTTGAACAGCTCGATCAATTCTTCCGGGTTATAGTAAAGACTCACCCCGTCCGTTCCTATAGGATGTACGCCCATCTCCCCCTGAAAGGCCAGTCCTGACAGCGCACAGTCCAGGAAACGCATATTCAGATATAGCTGGTTTCTGGAATTTTTCAGGATATCATGGCAGATCTCCTCTGCAAGGAGCGCCCGCTCCTGGGCATCATGAACCGGATTTCGAAAGGGTTTTCTTTTGTTGTCATCTATCATAGCTCAAAGCTTCTCCTTTTTGCAGGAAAACGGATCTGCCCGTATTCCATGAGCATGCTGCGCATTTCAGCCGTTCCAAAGCTGGCTGCCGTATCCAGTATCTTCTGAAAGCATTCGCGTTTTTCAGCATCCAGCGGATAATTCTCCAAAAGCCAGGAAAGCTCCTCCATTCTTTTCTGCGAGACAAAGGCCAGGGCAATGGACTCATAGTTTTCCCATAAATAAATTTCATAACAGGCTTTCGCCCCGTCAGAAAGTCCCCATGGCTGTGACAGCCTGCCATAGACCATCTCCCGGAGAAAATCAGCGGATTCCTGGGCTTTTGCATATTCAAAACGGCGATCGTATTCATAAAAGTTAAATACTTTCCCCTGAAAGCAGTTTCGGTAATACAGGCCGCTTCCATGGACCTGGGTCATGAGGATCCGGGCCGGTGTGTTTTCCACGCCCTCTTCATAGTATTCCGGAAACCAGAGGCAGGCCTGGATCGTCCCTGTAAGACGGACGCACAGCTCCTCCCGCACTTCTGACAGCACTTCCTTCAGACCGGACTCCTCTGTGTCCATATCTACTGTGATCTCCCGGATATGATGGCATCCAGTGAATGCCCCGCTTCCCAGATCCAGGAAATTGCCGGAAAAGGACAGGCTTTCCAGCTCTCTGCAGTTATAAAAGCCATAGCGGCCTATTTTTCTTACCTTTTCCGGTATCCTGATGGTCTTGCAGGGCTTTCCCGAAAAAAGGTAGGGACCCAGTTCTGTAACAGGAAGACCTTCTATTTCCGCAGGAACCTCTACCACATCCGTATTCCCGTCAAATTCTGTGATAAAAACTTCCTCATTCCTGATCTCATATGTGAAGCCATTTTCCGTTTTTGGCATACGTGATGCTCCTTTATCTATTCTATTATCTCTTATCAGCTTCCTATTATAACATCTTTTACTGCCAAGAAAAGGGTTGATATTTTCCTTTTCCTGCATTAAACTAAAAAAAGTTGTGAATATACTTTCGGAGGTAATGATCCATGAGCATTAAAATTCCCATTGAGACTTCAGCCCGGCATATCCATATTTCCAGGGATGATTTTGAGACCCTGTTCGGAAAAGGTGCTGAACTGCATTATATAAAAGAATTAAGCCAGCCTGGGCAGTATCTTTGCGAAGAGCGGCTGACAGTCAAGGGGCCGAAAGGGGAGTTTGCAAATATGGCTATTCTGGGGCCATTCCGAAAAGAGACACAGGTGGAGCTTTCCCTTACGGACACACGAAAAATCGGTCTTCCGGGAGTGATCCGGCAGTCCGGCGATATTGCAGATACACCGGGATGCACGCTGGTCGGTCCTCTTGGAGAGCTTTCCATTGACAAGGGTGTGATCGTCGCCAAGCGCCACATACATATGACACCGGAGGAGGCTCTTGCCCTTCGTGTCCGCGATAATGATGAAGTGTTCGTGCTCACCAAGAGCTACGGAAGGGCGCTGATCTATGCAGACGTAGTTGTCCGGGTAAACTGGAGCTTCCGTCTTGCCATGCACGTGGATACGGATGAAGCAAATGCTTTTTCCAGCGATGCAGAGCCATACGGTGTTGTGGTAAGATTTTTTGACGATAACTACAGCACAGACAAATGGATTGAGGATGTATTATCCGGTATTCACAGATAGTTGCATTTTCGCCCACTTTAGCATATTAAAAGGCAGCCTCCCTTTCGAGACTGCCTTTAATATTCTCTCTTTTACTGCTGGATTCCAATGGTAGAACTCAAAAGCTCCTGAAGGGAATTGGTTACCGTAATGCCGGTGAAACCGCTGTTCTCATCAGCAGCAGTTCCTTCGGTATCTGCCGGATCGGAACTATAGTCACTCACCTCCACCGCATCGGCATAATTCACACCTGAGAAAATACTCTCCTCGGATTCGAAAATTCCCTGCAGACCATTTGTTACATATACATTGCTTGGCGGAATCTCCGCATTTCCTTCTGCGTCCACTGTGATAGTATCCATATCGCCAAAGGCGGACAGATTGGACTGGATCAACTCCTGAAGACTATTGGATACGGTCACGCCGCTTGCAAAGTAAGGCTGATCGCTGACTGCGCTGCCGCTTGCCTCCATTGCTGCAACCTGCTCATCCGTAGGATAGAAGGACGGCTGACGGATATAACGGAAGCTTGCACTGTATGCCTCTCCTACTGTGACACCGTTTTTGCTGGAGGAACAGTGAACTGCGATCCAATCTCCTGCATCCGTTTTTCCCACGAGGATTCCTACATGGTTGTCGCTTCCTGCCTCGGGGCCCCGCTGGAACACAAGGTCTCCCGGCTGGGCATCTGCCTCGCTGACCACGTTTGCCTTTACCCACTGGTCGGAGGTTCCGCTGCCAACGCTTGCGATCATCGCCTGGTTCTCATAACCATTGATCACAGACCATGTTACAAAACCGCTGCAATCAAGTCCATATGCTCTCAATGTACCTGTACTTTTGCTTCCCTCTGCTGTAACCTGGGACACAGATCCCCAGCTCGGATCTTCACCGATAACTGTGGATTTTCCTCCCCAGAAATAACCAACCTTTCCCACAAGAGAATAGGCGGCAGCGATTACGTTTACACGCTCCTCAGATACATCGTCCCCTACGCTTTCCCGCACAAAGCCTTTTGCCGCTGTAACGGTAGCGCAAAGAAGCTTACAGTCTGTTTCCAGATATTTTTTCAGGACTGCACGCTCAGATTTCGGGATGCTGTTTTTCTTAATATAGTAGTTAATGTGATAATTACCATATGTTACCTTTGTAATACTTTCTTTGTCACGAATCACTGGATTCATCTCGGCAAAAATAGCCGCCAACGCGTCCTTACTGGATGCGTCCAGTGTATAACTCTCCGCTCCCTGCTGATTCTGTTCATATACATAGATAGCGAGAATATCCTGCCAGTTACGCACAAGGAGAGAATCAGCAGAGGTTGTCACTCCTCCTGTCATATCGGAAGCATCCGTCAGACCATTTTTTGCCTTGTATTCCTTCTCGATTTCGTCCATAACTGACGCAAAATCCTCAGAAAAAGTCAACTGGTAGTTTTCCTGAAGGCTGTTCAGATAAAACTCCTTGCCTGCGTGAAGATTGGAAACCATGTTGGTATAATACATGGGCATTCCATTGACAACATCCACCTTGCTGCCATCCACAAAGTCTTCCTCTCCCGGCTGTGCAGCCTCTGTTCCAAGCTTGTCCATGATTTTTTCCATGGAAACAAGAAGGTTATAATTTGTGACCTTTGCCTTCTCTTCCGCTGTGAAGGAATCGTATGTAGCCCGAAGAGCCTCGATCTCCGGCTTGCTTTCGATCGTAAGTGTCGTTTTATGTAACGCATCGATTCTATTAATCAGATCCTGCACCTTTTCTTCACTGGTGGGCGCAGGAGTCGGAGTCAATGTTGGTGTTTCTGTGACTCCCGGCGTAGGCGTCTCCTCTCCCGGCGTGGGACTGGGTGTCTCTCCCGGCGTAGGCGTCGGTGTCTCCTCCCCCGGTGTAGGACTGGGTGTCTCTCCTGGCGTAGGCGTCGGTGTCTCCTCTCCTGGTGTAGGACTGGGTGTCTCTCCCGGCGTAGGCGTCGGTGTCTCCTCTCCTGGTGTAGGACTGGGTGTCTCTCCCGGCGTGGGAGTTGGTGTCTCTACCTCTCCCGGTGTGGGCGTAGGCGTTTCCTCTCCCGGTGCGGGGCTCGGTGTCTCTGCCTCTTCCGGCGTAGGCGTCGGTGTTTCTACGTCTCCCGGCGTAGGAGCGGGATTTTCTGTCGCTTCCGGCTGCGGTGTTGGTGTAGGTGTAGGGGAAGGTTTACTTTCCTCCGGCACTATGGTAACCACAGGTGTCATATTGGAACTGTCTCCAAAACCATCTTCTATCCGGTCTTCTGACTCAAATGCCTGTCCTGTCTCCGAAGCAAAAGAAACCGTCGGAGCGGATAGTACCATAGCAGAAATCATCGTGAAGCAAAAACATTTTGTCAGATACTTGTTTTTCATATATAAAAGGTACTCCCTTCTTTCCTTGGACATCCCTTTACTCCCCTCTATAAAGGTATGTGAAACTGCTAAACACGGTTTGCTTAAAATACTAACTTTGTCTATTGTATCATATTAAAAATTTGAAATCAACTGCTGCTAAAATATCTGCCCGCGATTTAGAAAATTTTCATTTTTTCTTCACAGATCATACCCACTATCCTCTATTATTTTGATCCCATATTTCTCCAGATCCACCCTGCCATCCGCCACGTGGATTCCTTCTTCCTCCAGTAATTTAGCCTGAGCTCCGATCCCGCCAAAGGCAAACTCTCCCGGCAGTTCTCCCCTGGCATTCACCACTCTGTGGCACGGTATCAGACCCGGAGCAGGATTTTTACGCAGTGCATTCCCAACTGCCCTTGCCATTTTCTTATCCCCGGCAAGTTCTGCTATCTGACCATAGGTTGCAACCTTACCTTCCGGAATTTTTCCGACCGCCTCATAGATCCTTTTAGATGGGCTGTCTGTGACAAGATCATAGCTTTCTGCTATCATCCTCTTAATATCATTATCCGGAATTGTTCCATCTAAAATGATCGTATTCCAATGCTCTTTATTCTGATGCCAGCCAGGAATCACAGATTGATAAGCGCTTCTCCAAAAATCCCTCCACTCAGGAGACACCTTTACATTAAGATTGATATATCCGTTTCTCTCGTAGGTCCAAAGAAAAGCCTTTTTATTTCCCTTGACCCTTACAAGCTGCCAGTTGGGATCATGAAACGGAGCCTCCTGATATGTATCCGGAAATGACAATCCGTATGCCAATGCCTCTTCTCTTGTTTTCAATACCTGACCACCTCCGCATATTCATCCAATAGTCTTTTCATAAAAACAAGGCTGCAGCTCAATCGCCGCAGCCTGATCATACAATTTTAAACCGCCAGGGGCATCGTCCCTTCTGCATTAAGATGCCTTGCACAAAGCTGGATAATACCCTGAACCGCCTGAAAGCAAACCATCAGAATATAATTAATATCTTCCGTGATATTACGTTTTTTCCGAAGATAGCTGAAATGACTGATCCTGATGAACTCTGTCAGATCAGCAAGAGATTCAAAATATATGGGCTGGAATGCATGTGCACTGGCAGCGCCGCTCTCTATATAGTCCTTCAGACGTTTTTTCAGGAGTTTTTCATATTTGTTATGCTGGTAAAGACTTCCTGTATAGGTTCTGTTGTGGGGAAAGGTAAAATAATCCGCCAAATAGTGCATTACCTCACCAAATCTGCGCCAGTAAACTCTTTCCTTACCTTCGCTTGGACTGTGCTCCGTCAGCATTTTCATCTTTTCCTGGATTTCCTCAAAGGTTCCGAAATACTCATGCTTTTTTGTAATAAAACTCGGCTTGATATCCGGAAGGATACTGCCCAGGCAAAATGCTTTCCTATGGGACTGAAGACTCTGCTCCAAAGCCATCTGATCCGCAAGATAACGGGCTAACAGTATATGGGATTTTTTACGCAATGTGCTCCTCCTATTTCGTGCTTTCTGTCTTCTGTCACCATATTTAATATAACAGAAAGGCAATGAAATTTCAAAATAAACTTTACATAATGTTTCAATAAAATTTATGTCGAAAAACATCATAATGCACAAATCACGCTTCAAAAGAAAACTTATATGGAAGATGATACCTGTCGCGAAGAGCGATAAACTCCTTCTGCACTGCCTCCCCAATGGGAACCCCTTTATCTTTTCGCTCCTGCCAGACCAGATACTCCTTTTCTCCAGCCGTATAGATTCTCTCCTCCCCCGGTGCCTTTTGAGAAGCGCGCAGGCTGCGCAGGATATCTCCGCAGGTCTTTGCAAAGACCTCTTTTCCCATAAAAGCTTCTGTATCTATGGCAATAAAGAAATGTCCCAGATGGTAGGGCTTTTTCTGTCCCTGCTCATCCATACCGCTAAGATGCTTCAAAAAGCTTCCGGCCTGGAGTGCCGCTGATAAGATTTCCACAACTGCTGCATATCCATACCCTTTATATCCTCCAAGCTCCTCCCCGATTCCCCCAAGTGGTGTAAGCGCGGCAGTTCCGTCTGTCAGCCCTTTCAGGATCGCGTTGCTGTCCGTCATGGCACTTCCATCCCGTCCAATAACCATTCCCACAGGAGTATCTTTTCCGCTGCGGGCGTAATACTCGATTTTTCCCCGCTGGGTGATGGATGTCGCACAGTCAAGCACAAACGGAAATTCCTCATCCGTAGGCAGGGCAAAGGTAAGCGGATTTGTTCCCAGCATATTCTCCACACCAAAGGTAGGCGCGATGGACGGTCTGGCGTTGGTGCCTGTTATGCCGATCATCCCTTCCTTTGCAGCCATCATTGCCCAGTAGCCGGCAATACCATAATGGGTGGAATTTCGCACAGCCGCCATTCCCATTCCGTATTTTTTTGCCTTTTGTATAATACGGGTCATGGCTTTATGGGATGCCACCATTCCCATGCCGTCATGGGCATCCGCCACAAGGGTGGTAGGGGTTTCCCGGATGATTTCAAACTCCGTGACCGGCTTCTGGATACCCGCCTCGATCCTGTCTATGTAGATCGGCTTAAACCGGTTTACACCATGGCTTTCAATACCCCTGCGGTCGCTTTCCATCAAAACATCCGCGCAGATCTCCGCGTCCTCCTTCGGCACGCCCACTGCCGTAAAAATGTCCACCATAAATCTTTCCAGCACATCCCATGATACATAAGGTCTTTTTTCTTCCATAAGCCTTGTCTCCTTTTGTAAAAGCTTCCCCAATTGCTTTTTCAGCTTTCTTTTTTATCCGGACGGACCTCACAGTCTTTCCGGTAAAAAGAAATGCCATAACAGGTAATATTCCGGTAGCCCTCCGTTCTAAGCTCCTGAATATATCCCCTGTCATGAATTTGTTCCACAGCCGCTTCCGCGTCCTTTTCCAGGTCGCTCTTCCTTAATTTACAGAACCAGCTTATATGTTGGCAAAATCAGGCGTTCCGATCATATCATACGGCGTAGCCTGGTATACGTAATAATTAAGCCAGTTTGTATAAAGATTGTTGGCATGGGCGCGCCACATAAGCAGCGGCTTATTCTCAGGATCGTTATCTTTATAGTAATTTTCCGGAATATCGATGGGAAGCCCCTTGCTCATATCGCGCTTGTATTCCCCGTCCAGGGTAATGCGGTCATATTCCGGGTGGCCCATCACGAAAATCTTCCGACCGTCGTCAGCCATGGCAAGAAACAGCCCGGCTTCCTCAGACTCTGCCAGCACGGTCAGCTCCTTGCAGGCATGGATATCCGCAATGGGAACCTCCGTATGTCTGGAATGAGGTGCCAGAAACATGTCGTCAAAGCCTCTTACCAGCGGGATTTTCCTGTTCAGGACCTTATGCCAGAAAAGACCAAACATTTTAGAATCAAGAGGCTTTTTCTGAAGACCGTAATGGTGGTAAAGCCCTGCCTGTGCTGCCCAGCACAGATAGATTGTGGAGGTTACATGAGAATCTGTCCAGTCCATGATCTCCACCAGTTCCTTCCAGTAATCCACTTCCTCAAATTCCATCTGCTCTACAGGTGCACCCGTAATGATCATTCCGTCGAATTTCTGATGTTTCAGCTCGGAAAAGGTCTGGTAAAACTTGTTCAGATGGCTCATGGAAGTGTTTTTGGACTCATGGCTTTCCACAGTCATGAAGGTCACATCCACCTGCAGCGGCGTGTTGGAAAGAGAGCGAAGAAGCTGAAGCTCTGTCTCCTCCTTCAACGGCATCAGGTTCAGGATCAGAATCTGTATGGGGCGGATGTCCTGATGCAGCGCACGGTTCTCATCCATCACAAATATATTTTCTTTTTCCAGAATCTCCTTTACTGGTAAATCGCTTTGTATTTTAATCGGCATTTTTCAGTCCTCCTTTTTCGTAAATATGCTCGTTTATGCCTCAGTCAGCTTCAAAAAATCCGTTTCTGACAAAATGGGAATGCCCAACTCACGGGCTTTTTTATTTTTTGAGGAAGTGGACGTTGTATCATTATTGATAAGATAACTTGTCTTTTTTGTTACAGACCCGGTAACCTTTCCTCCTCTTGCTTCAATGAAAGCCTTTACCTCGGAGCGGTTGGCAAACTGCTCCACACTTCCGGTGATCACAAAGGTCAGCCCTGCAAAAACCTGTTCCTGGCTGCTTTCCTCCCTGCGTAGCCTGAGATGCCCCATTAGATGATCCAGCTTCCTGTTATTCTCTTCATTTTTAAAATATTCCACCAGATTTTTGGCAATAACAGGACCGATTCCCTCAATGGCACTTACTTCCTCTTCGTCTGCCTCGCGGATTTTTTCCAGATCGTCGTCAAAATATCTGCAGATCACTTTTGCATTGGCAAGTCCGATGTTTGCAATTCCCAGACTGTATATCACCTTTGCCAGAGTAGTATCCTTTGCTTTTTCCAGGCTCGCCATCAGGTTTTCAAAGGATTTTTCCCCGAATCCCTCCATGGCAACGATCTCCTCGCGATGCTTGTCTATCTCAAAAATGTCCCCAAAGTTATGGATAAACCCTTTTCCGATAAATTTCTCCAGGGTTGCTTCGGAAAGTCCGTCAATATTCATAGCATCACGGCTTGTAAACAGGGTAAACGCCTTTATCTTTTTTGCCACGCAGTCCGGGTTGGTGCAGTAAAGGGCCTCCACCTCGTTCTCCTTTTTGACCCGTGCCGCGCCGCCGCATGCAGGACATGTATCCGGAATCGTCAGATTTCCGCTTCTTGTGAGATTTTCCGCTATCTGGGGAATGATCATATTCGCCTTGTACACCTTTATGGTATCTCCGATGCCAAGCTTTAGTTCCTTTAAAATGCTGATATTGTGGACACTTGCCCGGCTCACGGTGGTTCCCTCCAGCTCCACAGGCTCAAAGATCGCCACCGGATTGATCAGTCCTGTACGGGATGGACTCCATTCGATCTCCTTAAGCCGCGTCTCCCGCATCTCATCCGCCCATTTAAATGCAAAGGAATTCCGCGGAAATTTTGCCGTAGTTCCCAGGGATTCTCCATATGAGATATCGTCATAAACCGCCACAAGTCCATCGGATGGGAAATCATTTTCTGACACGGCCGTGGAAAAATACTCCATCGCCTCATCCAAATCGTCACTGGTAACCGCTCTGTATTCCACCACATCAAAGCCCTGTGCCTTCAGCCAAAGAAACTGCTGTTCCCGTGAATTTTGGAAATCGACACTCTGCTCCGCTGCCACTGCTTCCGACAACGGCTGGCAGCTCACCAATGCAAAGGCGTAAAAACGAACATTTCTCTTTGCCGTAATCTCGTTATTCAACTGGCGTACGGAACCGCTGCAGAGGTTTCTGGGATTTTTATATTTTGCATCCACATCCTCAATTTCTTCGTTAATGCGCTCAAAATCCGAATAAGTGATGATCGCCTCACCACGCAGGATAAGTCTTCCTTTATAGGGGATCTTAAGCGGGATATTTTTAAATACTCTGGCATTGTTGGTGATGACCTCTCCTACCACACCGTTTCCCCGCGTTACAGCTTTTAAAAGCTCGCCATTTTCATATGTGAGCACAATCGTAAGACCATCCAGCTTCCAGGACAGCAGCGTTTTATGCTCTCCTATAAATTCCCGGAGCACTTCCCGCTCCTTTGTCTTATCCAGGGAAAGCATTGGGCTTTCGTGTGCTTCCTTCGGAAGCTGTTCCAGTGCCTCATACCCTACCTTTACGGTGGGACTGTTTGCCAGAACGGTGCCTGTTTTCTGCTCCAGAGCCACCAGCTCGTCGTAAAGCCTGTCGTACTCCAGATTGCTCATGATTTCCCGGTCTTCCTGATAGTAAGCCTTTGCCGCTTTGTCCAGTATTTCTGACAGCTCTTTCATTCGATGTAGGGAATTTTCCATGATGTCCTCCTGATTCTATTACAGTTTCGCTGGATGAGGCAGCTATAGCCTGCTCCAGATTTTTCCATTCTTTTTCTGTGATTTCGCGGTAACCGCCTTCATGCAGTCCATCCAGTGTCAGATTCATGATCCGCACCCTTTTCAGTGAAATGACCCTGTACCCAAAATATTCGCACATGCGGCGAATCTGTCGGTTCAGCCCCTGAGTAAGAATAATACGGAAGCTTCTATTTCCGGTTTTTTCCGTAAAGCAGGGTCTTGTCACCGTGTCCAGAATGGGCACGCCGGAAGCCATTTTTTTCATAAACTCCTGATCCACCGGCTTATCCACCGTTACCAGATATTCCTTTTCGTGGTAATTTCCGGCACGCATGATCTTATTTACCAGATCGCCCTGATTGGTCAGAAGGAGAAGCCCCTCCGATTCTTTGTCAAGGCGCCCTATGGGATAAATGCGGATGGGGTAATTCAGAAATTCCGTAACGGTAGTCTCCTGCCTCTGCTTCTTTGTACTGCACACAAGCCCCCTGGGTTTGTAAAATAAAAGCAGAACCTTCTTTTCCTCCTTTTTTACAGCTTTTCCATCCACATATACCAAAGAACCGGGCAAAAGCTTTTCCCCGGGAAGAGCCACATGCCCGTCTACTGTAATGCGGCCTTCTGCTATAAGCCTGTCTGCCTCACGCCTGGAACAAACTCCCGCCTCACTCAAATATTTATTGATACGGATCTCTCCGCTTTTTTCTTTTTCCGTGTCCTGGCATCCAGCCAGATTTTTGTTTTCGTCCATTGTTTCATTATATATTTTTTTCACAGTATCTGCAAGGCTATTCTTGGTTACAGTTTAGCCCAGGACTTTGCACTTGTAATTTCCTGTCGTATATTGTATGATTGAGTTACATTTCGCGGATGCTGTTCCGCGTACGAATTACATATATAAAGGAGGAATTATATGCCAGGCCGTAAACAACGGACAAACAAAGCTCTGGCGCTCCTTGCCGTCTTATTATGTTTGGGATGCGGAACGACCCTTACACAGTCCTCCGCCACCACTTCCCCTATAAGTGACAAGCAGATGCCGGATATGTTCGTAGCCGAAAATGTGGATGATTCCGCAATCAAATCGGATGGTACTGTGGCAGAAAATACAGACCCAGGCGGGCAGGATGTACCGGCTTCCCCGGAGGTTCCTGTGGAAACGCCTACTCCCGAGCCAACACCCACCCCCGTTCCCCAGTCAACACCGCCGGAGACTTCCCCGGAAGCCGCGTCCGGTGTATGGACACCGCAGGGCAGCAACTGGTACTTTATGGTCAATGGAGTAGCGCTGACAGGATGGCTTACGGATACAGATGGTCATCGGTACTATTTTGATGCCAACGGAGTGATGCAGACAGGATGGCTGGAGGCCGACGGGAACCGTTACTACCTGAATGCGGATGGGGTAATGCAGACAGGTGATGTGGTAATCGAAGGACAACTTTATCACTTTGGAGCTGACGGCGCCCAGCAGGGCGATCCCACTCCTGTTCAGGATGGTGAAGTTCAGCCAAAAACATTTGCCTACATCAGTTCCACCGAACCTCCGGCTGCGGAGGCAACGCCGGAAACTATACCGGATGCTGCCGCTGTTGAGCCGGAAGCTGTACCCGACGCCGCTGCCGCCGATCCGGAAGACTCTCCTGACGCCGCTGCCACCGATCCGGAAGCCGCATCCGATGCTCCTGCCGAGCAGCCGCAGGAACCGCGCAAAAAGCTTGCCCTCACTTTTGATGATGGGCCAAGCGACTTCACAGACAGGCTTTTGGACTGTCTGGAAGCAAATAACGCAAAAGCAACTTTTTTCCTTGTAGGAAAGGAGATCCTGAATTTCCCGGAGCCGCTTTCCAGAATGGAGGCTTTAGGCTGCGAGATTGGGAATCATTCCTATGACCACACAGACTTTACCACACTTTCTGCTGAAGGAATCAGCAGTCAGCTTTCCCAGACTGACCAGGAAATCACCAATCTTGTAGGACATGCTGCTACCGTGATCCGCCCGCCTTACGGCGCCATTAACGACACGGTTTCAGCCGCCACAGACAGGCCTATGATCCTCTGGTCCGTAGACACACTGGACTGGGAGACACAGGATGTGGACCAAACCGTCCAGAATGTATTGGACAATGCACAGGACGGAGCCATCATTCTGATGCACGATATTTACAAAGCCACAGTAGATGCTGCTGAAATCCTAATCCCCAAACTCATTGAACAGGGATATGATCTTGTCACCATCCACGAGCTTGCCGCTGACAAAGGGATCGAACTGCAGCCCGGAGTTTCCTACGGAAGCTTCACCGGCTGATTTTCCTATCCCTGACAGCCAAAAAAGACGTTGGAACGATCCAACGTCTTTTTTATTATCACTTTTCTTCAAGAAGGCTTCCATGCACGAATGCTTCCTGCCCCTCATATTCAATTTGAATCCACTCACCGCTCTGACCTTTTTTCTCCACCTCTGTTCCTGCATCAAGCCCGCCGATAATCTCACCGTCACTGCTGGCTTCTGCACGAACATTACAGCCCTTGGTAACTGTCATCATCGTACCGTCCGGAGCTGCCGGAGTGGTACTTGCGTCTTCGCCAAGACCATCGAGAAATGCAGCCAGATCAGCATCCTGCTCCTGTGCGTCATCATACTGCTTCTTAATATCCGCAGTCAGCTCTTTTACATCGTCATCCGACTCCAGTTCTTCCGTATAAGCAGTAATCTCCGCATCATCATACGCAGCACCGTTAATCTTCCAGTTGCCTTCACTGTCCTTAGACACATAGAACTGTGTCAGTGCCGGCACCTTTGTCTCGATACCCTCGCAGATATAATAAAAGCTGACGTACACCACATAGGACTCTTCATCCATACCCTTCTTGGTATAAACATCGCTTACCTCATACCCTTCAATATAATCCTTTGCATTGGTGATTCTTGACTCATCAGACGGCGGAAGATTGTCTACCAGAGTCTTCAGCGTTGCAATATCTTTTTCCCCCAGAGCCTTGTAATAGCTCTCTATCAGTGAGGTAATCTCTTCATTACCCGTTTCCATGGGATTGGCGTCTTTCTTCCCGTCAGTCTCCCCATCTTTTGCCGGAGAAGAAGGAACATTTCCCTGGTTGTTGTCGGTTGTTACCTGCTGTGTATCCCCGTCCGCATCAGAATTACCCTTCTTACTTCCGATACAGGCACGGACACCGAAAAACAGGACAACACAGATTAACAGAATCGCTCCGCCCAGCATAAAATAGCGAAGGTTATCTGATAACCATTCTCTGAAATTATCCAAGTTCTTGTCCTCCTTATAATACAACGCACCGGAACGCCCAACCGTTCCAGGCAACACACCTGAAGGGAATCGAACCCCCGCACATGGTACCGGAAACCACTGCTCTATCCACTGAGCTACAGGTGCATATGTGCAAATTTAATTTCCTAACCCCAGGAATCAAACCTGCCACTAAGTGCGTGTCACTTGATTGTGTATGAAATTGTCAAAGTTGTACACACCTAAACTGTAATTAATATTACCACAAACTCCTTTAATTGTAAAGTTTTTTTATTTTCAGAAAAAAAGAAAAAATTTCCGCCAAACATCCGGGCAGCAGACAGCCTCCCATTCTTTATGGATATTTGGCGGATCTTTCCTATGGCTCAGCCAGCCTATTCATTTAAGTCCGAAAACCGCTGTTTGATCACAGCCAGTACAAGCAGCATCAGGACAATACCAATCGGCAGACAGATAAAAGCATTCTGCACAAATCCCGCGATGATGTAAGTCACAAAGGAAACGGCTGCCGCTACGATTGCATAAGGAAGCTGTGTCGATACATGGTTTACGTGATCGCACTGTGCTCCTGCTGATGCCATGATCGTAGTATCTGAAATCGGTGAACAGTGGTCACCGCATACAGCACCTGCCATGCAGGCAGAGATGGAGATGATCATCAGGTTCTCGTTTGTATTTGCGAATACATTTACTACGATCGGAATCAATATTCCAAAGGTTCCCCATGAAGTTCCTGTCGCAAAGGCCAGGAAGCAGGCTACTAAAAATACAATAGCCGGAAGCAGCTTCATCAGGCTTCCCGCAGAGGACTGTACCAGATTTGCTACAAACTCAGCCGCACCCAGGCTGTCCGTCATAGCCTTTAAGCTCCATGCAAAGGTCAGGATCAGGATTGCCGGAACCATGGCTTTAAAGCCGTCCGGAATACACGCCATACAGTCACGGAAGGAAAGCACCCGGCGGATCATATACAGGATAATGGTGATCAGAAGACCAAAGAAGCTTCCCAAAACAAGTCCCACAGAAGCATCACTCTGGGAAAATGCTGTTACAAAATCTGTTCCGCTGAAAAATCCTCCTGTGTATATCATTCCGATTACACAGCAGATCACAAGGGAAAGGATCGGGATCAGAAGATCTATAACTTTTCCCTTCGGGTTTCCTTCTCCCTCCTCTGCAGCAGCATAAGGACGTGCTGCGGTAGTAAACAGGTCGCCCTTCAGCGCATTGGACTCATGAACACCCATTGCACCAAACTCCGCTTTCATAATAACCATACCCACCATCATCACGATCGTAAGCAGCGCGTAGTAGTTATAAGGAATAGCACGCACAAATATGGACATACCATCCTCCCCCGGCACAAAACCGCTGACTGCTGCTGCCCAGGAAGAAATCGGTGCAATGATACAAACCGGAGCCGCCGTAGCATCGATCAGATACGCAAGCTTTGCACGGGAAACATTGTGCTTATCTGTGATAGGACGCATAACACTTCCCACGGTCAGACAGTTAAAATAGTCGTCAATAAAAATCAAAACGCCCAGAAGGATCGTGGCAAGCTCTGCTCCCACGCGGGTCTTGATATGCTTGCTGGCCCAGCGCCCGAATGCGGCAGAGCCTCCGGCACGGTTCATAAGACATACCATCGTTCCCAGAATTACAAGGAATACCAGAATACCCACATTGTAGCTGTCAGAAAGAACACTGATGATACCATCGCTGAAAATGTGGTTTACAGTGCCCTCAAACTTAAAACCAGAGTAAAACAGCGCGCCCACCAGGATTCCAATAAACAGAGAGCTGTATACTTCTTTGGTGATCAGCGCCAGTGCAATTGCCACAATAGGCGGAACCAACGCCCAGAAGGTTGCATACATTGCAGGCTGCTCTGAAGCCTCCTCTGCTGCCAAAACAGTCATTGGGCTGACCAGAACTGCCATCAGTGCTGTCATAAGGAACACTGACAGTTTCTTACGGTTACTTTTCATTATCGATTTCCTCCCTCTTTTGCTGATACAAAATAAGCCATGAAGCACGCTCCGCCAACTGGAGCATGTTCATGGCTTATGGTCTTCCCATGTTTGATACCTATGATAGCGCTCCACAACAGTGACAGTACGCCGCATATTCTGCGTCATCCCAGAAGTCCGCCCTTTGGCTGGTGAAGCTTCTTCGGCAGTTTCCCCTTTCTTCGCCGGACGGCCCGCCAAAAGCCTGTCTGCCCGGAAATACTCTTGAATCCTGCACCTCTATCTTATTTTTGTATTCAGTTAATATAAAGATGAATCTACTGTATCAGCTTTTTCCCAAAATAGCAACCCTTATTTACTATTTCCTCATTTTTTGTCACATATTGTCACTTATTTTCCCAGTCAAAACGATACACCACATAATTCTCCGTCTGGGCTAGCGCCTCGCACCCTGCCTTCTTCACGAAATCATGCTTTGTGTTATTGACCGGAACCACCAGATAATCGGTCTTTGTCCTGCTGAGAACCTTTTTAAAAAAGCTGACCTTTACATTATCCTTCTGCTCATAGAGCACATCTACAATTGCCTTCTGACGCTTAAACCTGCGGCTGTCCTCATTAAAACTTCCCACTACGGTACTGCCCTGCAGATACAGCACGATATTCCGCTCCAGCACAAGCCCAAGGGACGGGTCATACTGCCTTGCCACAGAATTCAGCTTATTGTCAAAGATCACTCTGGGATTCTCTTTTTCGCTGTCTGAATGGATCACATCACACACCGCCCGCAGATCATTGGGAACCTTGTACAGATTCTCTGTCATGGAAAAGCCCTTTACCACTCCCTGAATGGGAATTCCCGCCACCATGATCACAACCGCCAGCACCAATACTGCCGCTGCCCTTGAAAGCCTTTTCTTCAGGGAAAAAACAAGGCGCACAGCATAATACGCCACCCCCGGGATTACCGGAAGGATCCAGATAAACCTGTAATATTCCGTTTCAAAATCCAGCCTGGGAATCACCATTTTTACCAGAATGGGATTGTACACAGTAAGCACCAGAAACAATGTCTCATACAGAAAAACTCTGGGAGCCTGGTCCCTGTGCCGAATGATCGTCCACACCAGTCCCGCCAGGAATAAAAGGGGAAAGAGACAGCTTCCCCAATATGTCTCCATGCAGACCTTCACAAAGGAAAGTCCCAATTCTTTTACCGTTACTCCAGCCATAAACGCTCCTGTCTAAATTATGATCGCCCTGCTGCTGCCTTTTTCCTAACACCTCATTCTCCTCAGGCAGCCTTCAGGGTAATAAGCTTCAGCGCTGCGCACAAATATATCCCTGCATGAATGATATTTGGCAGCATACACAGTATATAAGGAATCAGCTTTTTCCACTTTCTCTTTATAAGGATCAGAGGCAGCACCCCTGCGCTGATCGCCGCCGGATAGATGATCGCAGAACCGGAAAAGCAGACTGCACTTGCACTGACAAGAAACAGCATGATCCATACATTCCGTTCTTCTCCCGGTACGGCAGGCAGGCATTTCTCTGTTCCGATTCCTGTGGTCTTTTTCTCATTCCAGAGCTGCCACAGCCAAAGTGCGGCAAAAAGCGCCACCGGAATGGAAATATTCGCCAGAAGCATTTTCCCTTCATAGGAACGGGTGAAAAAGAATGCTCCTGACATATAAATAGTATCTGAAAAAAGATTCAGCAGGCATACAAAGCAGATCATCAGATCCGCCTGTTTTTTTCCGCCGCGGAACAATTTCTTTCCAATCTGGTAAACCGTCAGATTTGCTACCAGCACATTGATGGCAGACATCACGACCTTGCACTGGATCAGAGCCGGAAGGCCCAGCAGATTGCACCATACTGCGTTATTCATAGGAAACGCAGACAAAATGTATCTTGCCTGAAATTTTTTTAATGCGTTCCCGGTAAAAGGATCAAACCGTCCCAGCGTTCCCGTATACACCGATGTGCTCACTGTTCCCACATAATAGGCCGCATCCTGGGCGACATCCTGAAAAAGCACCACGATCAGGCATTGCAGTCCCACCGCCGCAGCCGCAGCTAGAATCCATACCGAATGCTCCCTTCGGATTTCTCCTGCTGCTCCTATAAGTCTTGTTTTCCACTGTCTATGCAGCAATGCCACAGCAGCACACACAAGCACTGCCATCAGAACAGCCCAGACAATGGTTAAAACCTTTAAGGGCACCAACGCCAGCGTCATAGGCACAGCGATCAGTTCAAAGAGGGCAAAATATGCCAAAAATCCCAGTACCACCGCAAGGGATGCCTCGGCCTTCATTTTCAGTCCATACATCACAAGGCTTCCGATGCAGAAAAATACCGCAAGCTGCAGAACCATTCCTGCAGCAGCCACAATCAATTCTCGCATTCTACTCTTTCTCCAGTTTCTGTTTCAAAATTCCCATTGCAATTTTTTCCGGCAGAATGGGAAGCTCCCGCACACGCACCCCGGTAGCATTGTAGACTGCATCTGCAATGGCCGGACAAGGCGTATCGATCACAAGCTCTCCAATAGATTTTGCTCCAAAAGGACCGCTTTTTTCATAGCTGCTCTCAAATTCCACTCTGATGTCCCCGATATCCAGTCTGGTGGGCAGCTTATATTGCATAAAGGAATTGTTTCGGATTTTTCCCTTGTCCGTATACTGTACATCCTCGGTGAGCGCCATGCCAATACCCTGGACAATGCCGCCCTCCGTCTGAACTCTGGCAAGGTTCGGGTTTATAGGGGTTCCGCAATCCACAACAGCCACATAATCCACCACATGAACGCTTCCTGTCTCTGTGTCCACTTCCACTTCCGCAGCGCCTGCCATATAGGGAGGCGGTGATATGGTTGAGGAAAAGCTGGCAGTCACCTGCAGCTCCTGACAGTTTCCGCAAGTTCCCTGAAGGGCAATATCCCGGAGAGATACGCTCTTTTCTCCACAGGAAACCTTCTCACCGTCAAACTCCACATCTTCCGGTACTGTCTCCAGCATTTTTGCTCCAAGAGCACAGATTTTTTCCCGCAGTTCCTCACAGGCACGGACTACCGCATTTCCTGTGGCATAGGTAGTGGCAGAGGCATAGGAGCCGGAATCATATGGCGAGATATCGGTATCCACTCCAAATACCACTACCCTGGAAAGCTCGGTTTCCATACAGTCAGCCGCCATCTGCGCCAGTATGGTATCGCAGCCTGTACCCATATCGGCACAGCCAAGTCCCAGCGTGTAGGAGGCATCCTCGTTTAATTTCATGGTTGCACCGCCCACATCCACGCAGGCAATGGAGGATCCCTGCATAGCCATCGCCATGCCTACGCCTCTTACCTTGCCGTTTCCCATATCACGGCATGGATATTTCTCATCCCATCCGATCATTTCCTTTGCCCTTGCAAGGCAGCGGTCCATGGCGCAGCTTGCTGTGTGAGTCAGATTTCCATCATATCCGTACATCTGCTCACCCTCCAGCGGCATATTCAGTTCACGGATCTTATATGGATCCATGTTCATTTTATGGGCAAGCTCGTTAATAGCAGATTCCACAGCATAAATACCCTGGGTCGCCCCATAGCCTCGGTACGCGCCGGATGCCTGTACATTGGTATACACCACATCATAGCAGAATCGGTACGCTTCCAGATTTCTGTAAAGGGCAATGGCTTTATGACCAGTCAACCCTACTACAGTAGGACTATGGTCGCCATAGGCTCCGCCATTTGAAAGGGCATAAATATCAATAGCCTTTACGATACCATTTTCGTCTGCACCTGCCCGAACATGGACCTCCATCTCATGACGGGGCGAAGCGCAGATCAGGGACTCATATCTGGAGTACACGATTTTGGACGGTCTTCCTGTCTTCCATGTCACAATTGCCGGATAAACCTCACAGATAGAAGTCTGCTTTGCCCCGAAACCACCGCCAATGCGCGGCTTGATCACCCTCACCTTAGAGGATGGGATATCCAGCGCTCTTCCCACGATTCTGCGGATATGGAATGGAATCTGTGTGGAGGATACCACATTCAAACGTCCGAAATAGTCCATATAACAGTAGGTACGGAAGGTTTCCATCATGCTCTGCTGATCTGCCTTTGTATGATAAACTTCATCCACCGTATATTTACATTGTGAAAGAACCTCCTCCACATCATTCATTTTTTCAGTTGCGGAGGCAGCAAGATTCCGCTTGTTATCCGCACCTACCGGAATCTTTGACTCCCAGTCCTCCTCCGGATGGACTAAGACCGGATTGTCCTTTGCCGTGTGCATATCAAGGACGGGCGTTTCCACGCGATATTTTACCTTAATCCTTTTTAATGCCTTGTCAACCGCTTCTTCTGTCTCTCCTGCCACGATCGCTACCGGATCTCCGATAAAGCGCAGATGCTGATCCAGGATCAGTCTGTCATAGGGGCTTAATTCCGGATAGGTCTGCCCTGCTGTGGCAAAACGCTTCTGCGGCACATCCTGATACGTCAGCACACAGGCGATCCCCTGGATCTTTTCCGCTGCCGATGTGTCGATCTCCTCCACCCAGGCATTGGCGTGGGGACTTCTTAAAATCTTTATGAGCAGGCAGTCCTTTGGAGCCAGATCATCCGTATAAACCGGCTTTCCGGTCACCAAAGCCATCGCATCCTTTTTCGGTACCGGCTGGTTTACAAACTTCATGCGTCCCCCTCCTTTTCCTGTGATCTTTTATATTCCAGATATTTCAGAATGCTTCTGGTCTGTCCCACAAAGCCGGAGCAGCGACAGAGATTTCCTGCCAGATATTCCCGGATCTGCTCTTCCGTAGGGTTTTCCAGTTCTTTTAGCATGGCGAAAATGTTCATGATAAAACCAGGGTTGCAAAAGCCGCACTGCTCTGCCCCCTCTCCTGCCAAAAAGGTGCCGAATTCTTCTGCTTCCTTCTGCATTCCCTCCAGGGTGACAACTCTTTTTCCATCTATGCGTACAGCCAGAGTGGAACAGGAAAGCACGGGACGCTCTTCCACCATAACTGTACAAAGACCGCAATTCGCTGTTTCGCAGCCTCTTTTTACGCTTAAGCAGCCCAAAGAACGCAGAAAGTCCAGAAGCATGGTATCCGGCTGTACCTCTTCCTCACGTTTCACGCCGTTAAGCCAGAAACTAATCTTCATCCTTCATCCCTCCTATTGCTTCCAAAGCTCTTTTTGTCAGAACCTTTACAAGAAGGCTTCTATATTCTCCCGAAGCCCGCATATTTCCGGCAGTAGGTACATTTTCCCACGCATACAGAGCAAATTTCTCAGCCGCCTGACGGCGTTCCTCCTCATTCATGCCGGAAAAGCCCTCCAGAATTCCCTTTTTGTCCTCCAGGATCATAGCGCGGGAGGGTCTTGCCCCATATACGGTACAGACTCTGTCCCCTGACACAGATACTGCACAGGTAAGCACCGGAAAATCTGTCTCTGTGTTTCTCTGGCTTATGTATACGGTTTTATGAGCTGTCTTTTTCACGATCACATTCACCAGAATATCGCGGTCTTTTGGCATTTCCGCAAATTCCGCAAGGGGGATGATCCCTCCGTGATACAGCTCTACATACGTATCCAGCGCCAGAAACATGGTGAGCACATCGGAAAATCCGTAACGTCCCCAGATACTCCCTCCCACTGTAGCGCAATTTCGAAACTGCACACCTACGATATGGCGCAGACTCTCTCTCATGGCTCCCTGTGTATAGGCATTTAATCCTTCATGCAGCTCCAGATCACGCAAAGGTGTCATACAGCCGATAACGAATTCTTTATCTGTCTCTTTTATAGTGTCAAGTCCCAGTCCTGAAAGGTCGATGGCTGTGGATACATTTCTGTTTCCCATTTTCAGCCAAACCATCCCGCCCAGAATGCAGGCTGTTCTTTTTCGGTTTTGCTCATATGCTTCTTCCAGGCTTTGTGCCTTTACATAATTTTTTATTTTCAGCATCCGTCTCTTCCTTTCTTTTTCCGTAAGTATAACAAGAATCCGGCCAAATTTCCATAGAAGTTGACCGGATTCTTATAATTTATCTGAGACAGGATTTTACTTTTCCAATTCCAGAACCACAAACTGATAGGCGGAAAGAAGGATTTTCTTTCCCTTATCTGTAAAAATGCCATGCTTTAAATTATTTAAGAGCACATTTAAAGCCTTTTCCGGAAGGTCCACCACCCTTTCCTCATTCTGGAAATTCCCCAGGATCAACAGGTGCTTCTCTCCCACACGTTCATACGCAATGAGATTTTTCTTTTTTTCCAGATAAGGGCGGAACTCTCCATAAACCAATGTTTCGGAATACTGTGGATCCTTTCTCAGACGGGTAAGCTTTTTGTAAAAGGAAAGAACGGAGCCCTCATCCTTTTCCTGTGCCTCCACGTTAATATCCATGTAATTGGGGTTTACATGAAGCCACGGTTTCCCTGTGGTAAAGCCTGCATGTTCCCTGCTGTTCCACTGCATGGGTGTGCGGGCATTGTCACGGGAAAAGGCGGATGCTGTTTCCAGGGCTTCTTCCTGGCTTTTTCCCGCTTCCAGGGCAACCTGATACTCGTCAAGGGTACTGATGTCATCGATTTCCCCTTTGTCCGTAAATTTCATGTTCTCCATACCGATTTCCTGCCCCTGGTAAATAAAGGGCAGACCCTTCAGCAGGAAATAGACGCCTGCAAGAAGCTTTTTGGACTCATCGCACAGATCCTGAGGAAGGATGTAATGGCTCACACCCCTTGGCTCGTCATGATTTTCAATAATATTGGAGATCATACCGATTCCGCTGATCTTTTTCTGCGCCTGGAAAATACAGGACTTGTATTCCTCGGGAGTGAGATATTTCCTGGAATCATACCAGCCCTTGGCACTCTTTCCGTAACAGGTTTCACAGAAATCGAACATGGTAGAAAAATAGCCGCCTTCCCCGATAAAATCCTTCAGCTCCTCATCCTTTGCGTTAAATACTTCACCCACTGTAAAGGCATTATATGGTGCAAAGGCTTTTTCCTGCATTTCTCCCAGAAAATCTCCTACTCCGGTTGCGTCAGCCAGCATATATCCGATGGGACTTAAGCCGTCCTCCCTGTCAACCGGGTAATCTGCAAAAGGAAGCTTTTTCTTTATATTAATGATTGCGTCAATGCGGAATCCGCCCAGACCCTTTTCCATCCACCAGCGGATGTTTTTATATACCTCCTCGCGAACCTCCGGATTTTCCCAGTTCAGATCCGGCTGTTTCTTATGGAAAACATGGAGATACTGCTTATCGGGATGACCGGGCAGCGGCTCCCATACCGGGCCGCCGAAGTAGCTTCTCCAATTACATGGAAGGGGTTCTCCCTCTTTCCTGTCCTGAATGTAAAAAAAGTTTCCGTACTTTCCGTCAGGGTCCTGGATCGCTTTTTGGAACCACTCATGCTCATCCGAGCAGTGATTTACCACAAGGTCCATCAGGATATACATCTCTCTCTTTTTTGCCTCCGCGATCAAACGGTCCATATCCTCCATGGTGCCGAAACGGGGATCGATCTTATAATAGTCGGAAATGTCGTATCCCTGGTCCGCCAGAGGCGACTGGTAGATCGGGGAAAGCCACACAATATCCACACCCAGGTCCTTTAAATAATCAAGCTTTGAGATGATTCCCGGAATA
This sequence comes from Ruminococcus sp. 5_1_39BFAA, assembly GCF_964240875.1. Lineage (NCBI taxonomy): Bacteria > Bacillati > Bacillota > Clostridia > Eubacteriales > Oscillospiraceae > Ruminococcus > Ruminococcus sp. 5_1_39BFAA. The sequence goes on from NZ_CAXSVO010000004.1 coordinate 213,846, forward strand.
TCTCCAATGCCGTCCCCATTGGAATCGTAAAAGCTTTTTGGGTAAATCTGATATGCCACCTTGTCATGCCACCACTGTTTTTTCATTGCTGTAAATCCTCGCATTTATCAAAAATTCAAATCGCACTCTATATTAGCCTGAATATCTCAGCACGTCAATAGGTTTTTTCTTGTGTTTTGCTCTGTCTGGATCTCCTTTGAATTTCGCACAATTCTCCTTTAAATATTTCGAAATTTTTAGGAGTTTTTCTGGTATTTTTCAAAAAATCGTGATATAATCTTATAAAAGATCAGAAAATATATATTTTATAAAACCGCAGGATATTAGGAAAGCGAAAGGAGGGTTCGGATATGAGTAAACGAATCATTACCATAAACCGTATGTACGGAAGCAACGGGCGTATCATCGGCAAGACCCTTGCAGAAGAGCTTGGCATCCATTTTTATGACAAGGAACTGATTGAAATGGCAAGCCGCGAAAAAAACATTCCCTTTGATGAGTTTGCCAAAGTAGACGAGAAAAAAGCCAACCAATGGCGTTTTCCGGTAGACCAGGAAATTCAGATGAATTCCGAATATCATTTTATCCCTATGAATGATGTTCTGTTTGACCTACAGAAAAAAATCATTCTGGATCTGGCTGAACGTGAAGAATGCGTGATCGTAGGCCGCTGCGCGAACCACATCCTGAAGGATAAAGCCCTCAGCGTGTTTATTTACTCTTCTCTGGAGGATAGGATTCGTACCGTGATAGAGCGTACCGGACGCGAGGAGAAAAGTGCTCGGAAGCTTGTAAAAAAGACAGACAAGGAACGCCGCTCCTACTATGAATATTTTACCGATGAATCATGGATGGATATGACGCAATACGACCTCTGCATCAACAGCGGACGATTTACAAAAGAGCAGATCATTCAGATGATAAAAGAAAGCCTGTAAACGGACACCTGCTTTAGACAATTGATATGTTCTGATACAACGCTCCCACAGCCGCGAGACCTGCTGCTGCGGGAGCGTTTTGGCGCAAGTTTACGCAAAGGCGCACACTTTGTTTATCATTTTCTGTCTTCCAGATACTTTTTCAGAAATCCGTATATCTGGTTTTCTGTAGGCGGACAGCCTTCCAGATGATGCGAAAAGTTTCTCGTACAGTGTCCAATGCCGAGCTCTCCCGTTTTTCCCCGAAAGCCCTGACCGATGCAGATTTTTGTGTCCAGCTTATCAAACAGGCCGTCCTGCTTCAGCATTTCCAGCGCAGGGATGAGGTAGCCGTAGCAGGCACTGCAGGATTCCACCTCCTCCACCGCATCCGCAAGCTCCACGACCTTTCTGGATTTCGGTATCTCCCCACCTCCATCCGCTCCGCAGATACGGATATCAGCCTTTGAAATATCACCGCAGCCAACCCCCAGCGCCTCCGCCATCTCAATATATGGTACCTCTGATACCTCATAATGCATCATGTGACATACATAAGCATCCATCAACACCGGGTCACGGCCTGCCAGGATCCGGTTCATCACCACAGGATTTCCTCCGTCCTCAAAATCAAGATCTCCGCAAATATTATCGGTTACAATAAAATCCTGACGGATCCCAACGCCCAGATGAGCAATGGGCTTATGAAGCCCCATTGCATGGAAACGTCTTTTTTCGGAGTTTGGGATAAGTCCCTTCATATTCTTCAGCGCACAGGTGATTTTGGTCTGGCAGTGTCCCTTCAGCACAGGAACATTGATGAGAAAATCAATGTTTTCCACTGCAGCGCAGAGATTTAGCTTCATTCCGCCGCAATCCCTGGAAATACTCTTCTCCTTCTGCATATCAAGGAAAGGAACTCCGTATTTCTCGGAAAGCGCGCGGTAGCCGCACACCTCATATGCCTCAGCAGTCTTGTCTCCCACCCAGGAGCCTTCCATGATCACCAGATTTTGAAAGCCCTGTTCCTGCAGATACTCAATGATTCCTGCCACGACCTCAGGATGGGTCGTTGCGCCGAAGGAGGCCTCCGTAGGAGAAACCAGATTGGGTTTTATGCCAATCCTAAGCTTTCTGTCACCAATCAGCCCATCCAGTCTGCACTGGGTAAGCAGCTCCTTCGTCATGTCTGTATACTCGGTTCCGCACTTAATGTAAATCTGATTTTTTTCCATTATCCATAACTCCGAAAAATCTTATTTCTTTACCATAGCCATCTTAATGACATCTTCCCCGTGATCCCGCTGCTTTATAAACATTTCTTCTATTTTTTCCAACGGGAAGGTCTGTGTAATGAAATCCTTCGGGTCCACCACCTTTGATTTCAAAAGCTCCAGCGCGCGCGGGAACCACAGAGCCGGAACTGCATACGACGCACGGAGCTGCAGCTTCTTAAAATGGAAATCATTCGCATTGAATGTGATGTCTCCATGCTGCATATCAATTCCTAAAAATCCGATGATACAGCCGTAAAGGGCAATCTTAAATGTTTCCGGAATCACTGCCGGTGCACCCGTTATCATGATCTTGTTCACGCCGCCTCTTGGGAAAGGATAATCTGTCAGTTTAGTCTCAGATGTAATGATCACGTCTGTTGCCCCAAGCTTTTTCGCAAGGGCGATCCGCGCCTGGGAGCGGCTGCTTCTCTGAACAGCGTAAATATTTCTTGCTCCTGCTGCTTTTGCAAGCGCGATGGTCATAAGCCCGATGGGACCAAGTCCCACTACCGCCACATCATCGTTCAATTCAATTCCTGTGGTGTAAAACAAGTCCATGGCAACCCCAAGCGGCTCAGAAAGGGCAGCTTCCTCAAATTCCAGCCCGTCAAAAGGTACAAGCGCCTGCTCCGGTACCACCATATAATCTGCATATCCGCTGATTTCCAGGTCATCGATCACACTGATGCCATTGGTACAGATATCCGGTCTTCCGTTCCGGCAGTTTTCACATACATGGCAAAAGGTTCCGCTCTCTATGATCACCTTTGTCCCCGGCTGGAACCTGGATGCGAAAGGACCGTTCTTTACCGTCACGCCTGCGATCTCATGCCCAAAGCTCTGGAAGTCTTCCGCATCTGTGGCTGCAGTATGCATATCCGTCCCACACACTGCACATGCGCGCACATCCAGCAATACCTGCCCCTCGCCCGGCTCCGGAATTTCTGTCTCTCTGATTTCAAACTGAAATGGTGCTTTTACATATACAACTCTCATTTGCTGCCTCCTGCTTTTGTTTTCTTAATACCATCATAATAAGCAAGCGTACCACTATTTCTAATGGTACGCTTATCCTATTTCATTTCATAATCCGGCTGCCGTCAGCCATTACGGAATGAATAACTCTTATTTGTTAGCAATAGCTGCCTGAGCTGCTGCAAGACGTGCGATCGGAACACGGAATGGTGAGCAGGAAACATAGTCCAGACCAATCTTGTGGCAGAATTCTACGGATGTCGGGTCTCCGCCGTGCTCACCGCAGATACCGATGTGCAGGTTCGGGTTAACCGGTTTTCCTAATTTGATTGCCATTTCCATTAACTTGCCAACGCCAGTCTGGTCGAGTTTTGCGAATGGATCGTTCTCGAAGATCTTAGCGTCATAGTAAGCGTTCAGGAACTTACCAGCGTCATCACGGGAGAAGCCGTAAGTCATCTGGGTTAAGTCGTTGGTACCGAAGCAGAAGAAGTCAGCTTCTTTTGCAATCTCGTCAGCAGTCAGAGCTGCTCTCGGGATCTCGATCATAGTACCTACTTCGTATTTCAGATCAACGCCTGCTGCTGCGATCTCTGCATCTGCAGTCTCAACAACAAACTTCTTAACGTATTTCAGCTCTTTGATATCGCCAACAAGCGGAATCATGATCTCTGGTTTGATGTTCCAGTCAGCATGAGCTTTCTTTACATTGATAGCTGCACGGATAACAGCGCTTGTCTGCATCTTAGCAATTTCCGGATAGGTAACTGCCAGACGGCATCCACGATGTCCCATCATCGGGTTGAACTCTACAAGAGACTCGATAACAGTCTTGATCTCTTCTACAGTCTTGCCCTGAGCCTCTGCAAGCTTCTTAATGTCCTCTTCCTCAGTAGGAACGAACTCATGAAGCGGCGGATCCAGGAAACGGATGGTAACTGGGTTGCCTTCCAGTGCTTCGAACAGTCCTTCGAAGTCTTCCTGCTGATATGGAAGAACCTTCTCCAGTGCTTTCTCTCTCTCCTCAGCAGTTGTGGAGCAGATCATTTCACGGAATGCATCGATACGTCCCTCACCGAAGAACATATGCTCGGTACGGCAAAGACCAATACCCTCTGCGCCAAGCTCAACAGCTTTCTTTGCGTCAGCCGGAGTATCTGCATTTGTACGAACCTTCAGAGTTCTGTATTTGTCAGCCCATGCCATGATTCTTCCGAACTCACCAGCGATGGTAGCGTCTACTGTCGGGATGATTCCCTCGTAAATGTTACCGGTTGTACCGTCGATGGAGATGCAGTCTCCTTCGTGGAATTCTTTACCAGCCAGAGTGAATTTCTTATTCTCTTCGTCCATAGCGATCTCGCTGCAGCCGGATACACAGCACTCACCCATACCACGTGCAACAACGGCTGCGTGAGAGGTCATACCACCACGAACAGTCAGGATACCCTGTGCAGATTTCATACCTGTGATATCCTCTGGGGATGTCTCAAGACGAACAAGAACAACCTTCTCGCCTCTCTCTGCCCATTCAACTGCGTCATCAGCAGTAAATACAACTTTACCGCAAGCAGCACCAGGAGAAGCACCAAGACCTTTACCGATCGGGGTAGCAGCCTTTAATGCAGCAGCGTCGAACTGCGGATGAAGAAGTGTATCAAGATTACGCGGATCGATCATTGCAACTGCTTCTTCCTCACTTCTCATTCCCTCATCAACGAGGTCACAAGCGATCTTCAGAGCAGCCTGTGCAGTTCTCTTACCGTTACGTGTCTGAAGCATATATAATTTACCATGCTCTACGGTAAACTCCATATCCTGCATATCTCTGTAGTGGTTCTCCAGAGTTTTGCAAACCTCTTTAAACTGTACGAATGCTTCCGGGAACTTCTGCTCCATCTCGGAAATATGCATAGGTGTACGAACACCAGCAACAACGTCCTCGCCCTGTGCATTTGTCAGGAACTCACCGAACAGACCGTTGTTTCCTGTAGCCGGGTCACGGGTAAATGCAACACCAGTACCACAGTCGTCACCCATGTTACCAAATGCCATCATCTGTACGTTTACAGCGGTTCCCCAGGAATATGGGATATCGTTGTCACGACGGTAAACATTTGCACGCGGGTTGTCCCAGGAACGGAATACGGCTTTGATAGCGCCCATTAACTGCTCCTTCGGATCAGTTGGGAAATCAGCGCCGATTTTTTCTTTATATTCAGCTTTAAACTGGTTAGCCAGCTCTTTCAGGTCATCTGCTGTAAGCTCAACATCCAGAGTCACGCCTCTTTCAGCTTTCATCTTGTCGATAAGCTCTTCGAAATATTTCTTACCAACTTCCATAACTACGTCAGAATACATCTGAATGAATCTTCTGTAGCAGTCCCAAGCCCAACGAGGATTGCCGGATTTCTCAGCCAGAACGTCTACTACTTCTTCGTTTAAACCGAGGTTCAGGATGGTATCCATCATACCTGGCATGGATGCTCTGGCACCGGAACGAACGGAAACAAGCAGAGGATTTTCTTTGTCACCAAATTTCTTTCCGGTAACTCCTTCCATTTTGGTAATTGCTTCCATGATCTGAGCCATGATCTCATCATTGATCTGTCTTCCGTCCTCATAGTACTGAGTACAAGCTTCAGTTGTGATGGTGAAGCCCTGCGGTACAGGAAGACCAAGGTTTGTCATCTCAGCAAGGTTTGCGCCTTTGCCGCCCAGAAGATTTCTCATGTTTGCGTTACCTTCTGTAAACATGTAAACCCATTTTGCCATTTTACATTTTCCTCCTAATAAATTTGTTCGTCGACATGAAATATGTTTTCTATACGCACATAATTATTTTATAGATTTCTTGTAGAATAGTCAAGGTTATTCTGGCAAAAAGTTGGCAGATTTTTAGTATATATGGCAAAAACAGGGTGCATCACCCCCATGATGCACCCTGAATGTCAATTCTGCATTATATAGTTTTTCCTCATCCAAAAAAGGCAATTTATTTCTCTCTTTTCTTTCTTGTGACAGGTTTCGTCAAAACAAGATGTCTCGGCAGACCATTTACCATAATTGGCTGGTAATCGCCCTGGATCAACGGCTTGATGTAATCTACGAAATCTTTGGTCACGTATGTTGCATCTTTATTCATCCAGCTTCTCGGAACCAGCTTCTCCTCATTTGCAATACGATGTACATCGTAGATTCCTGTTGCAGCCATATACGGGTCATCGGAAACACGGTCAATGACGATCATCTTTCCGGTATCTCCTTCGTCTGCTGCCTTAACAGCTGCACCGCCTACCATGAATGCCTCGTCAATATCCACGCGGGATGCCATATGGGAAGCGCTTCTCTGTAAGGTGGAAAGCTCTACTGCACGTGTCTTACAGTCGCACTCTGCTGCCAGGAAGTTTGCCAGATAAGTGGCAGTTCCCTGAAGCTGCTTGTGTCCGAATGCATCCACATAATCGCCTGTGCTTCCAAGCTCACAGACATAACGTCCGTCAGCCAGCTTAATACCCTCGGAAACAGCGATCACGATGGAAGACTTTTTGCTTAACAGTTCTTTTACCTTAACCAGGAACTTGTCCACATCAAAGGGAACCTCAGGAAGATAAATCAGGTCCGGACCATCGCAGTCCTCTGTCTTTGCAAGCGCAGTTGCTCCGGTAAGCCATCCTGCGTTACGTCCCATGATCTCCATAATGGTGATCATATTTTTCTTGTAGGTAAGTCCCTCTGCATCGCGGATAACCTCTTTTGTGGAGGCGCCGATATATTTTGCAGCACTTCCGAATCCAGGTGTGTGATCCGTAAGAGCCAGGTCATTGTCGATTGTCTTTGGAACACCAAGAAATTTCTGTGTCTGTCCTGTAAGGATCGCATAGTCAGACAGCTTCTTAATAGTATCCATGGAATCGTTTCCGCCGATATAAATAAATGCGTCGATATCCAGTTTATTTAAAATTACAAAGATCCTCTCATAAATAGAACGGTCCTCATGAATCTCAGGAAGCTTATAACGGCAGGAGCCTAAAAAAGCAGATGGTGTTCTCTTTAAAAGCTCAATATCCAGCTCGGAATGGATCTGAGTGGACAGATCGATATACTCCTCATCCAAAAGTCCCTGGATTCCGTGGAGCATTCCGTATACCTTATCAAATCCACGTTCAATGGCGTTTTTATATACGCCTGCGAGACTGGAGTTAATTACAGATGTAGGGCCTCCGGACTGTCCTACAATGATGTTTCTTTTCTTAGCCATGGTCATCATCCTCCTCTAAAACGGCCTATGATTGTCAATATTAACAAATCGTGAAAAAAAAGTCAATAAAAAACTGTTTAATCTATATATTTCATTTGAAAACAACTGCTCTTTATGTCGTCAAATTGATAAATATGTGCTATACTGAAAAGGCTTAATGTATATTTTTAGGAGGTTTTGGTATGATTCGCACTTTAGAGAATGAATTTTTAAAGGTCAGCATTGATGACCATGGTGCAGAGCTTGTAAGCATCTGGGATAAGGAAAAATCACGGGAGGTCATGTGGCAGGCAGACCCGGCCTTCTGGAGCCGCCATGCGCCGGTGCTTTTTCCTAACGTAGGCAAGCATTTCGGCAATCACTACCGGATAAATGGTCAGGAATATCCGTCCAAGCAGCATGGTTTTGCCCGGGATACCGATTTCCGGTGTGTCGATTCCACTCCGGATTCCGTAACCCACCAGATCCGGTTCGATGAAGCCACAAAAGAAAATTATCCCTTTGATTTTGTGCTGCGCATCCGGCATATTTTAAACGGACGTGGTCTCACCATAAGCTGGAAGGTGGAGAACCACAGCGATGGTCCTATGTACTTTACCATCGGCGGTCATCCGGCCTTCAACGTGCCGGTTCTCCCCGATACCAGACAGAGCGACTACCGCCTGACCTTTGACGGACAGGAAAGCCTTACTTATCTTCTTCTGGATCCGGAGACAGGTACCGCCCTGCCGGATAAGCCCAGGACACTCACGCTTGAAAACGGCTCATGCCCCATAGACGAGCACATGTTTGACCACGATGCCCTTGTTTTTGACAACCAGATCGCCCGGGCAGGAATCGCACTTCCGGACGGCACGCCTTATGTGGAGGTCCGCTGCACCGGATTTCCGAATTTCGGTATCTGGGCCGCTCCCGGAGCCCCCTTTGTATGTCTGGAGCCATGGATGGGACGCTGTGACGACTGCGGATTTTCAGGAGAGCTTTCTGACAAACCCTTTATCAATACCCTCGAACTGGATGAAATGTTTGAGACAGCCTATTCCATTGAAGTTTTTTGATATTACGCCAATACAAAAGGTGTCCCCCAGGCCTGTATGACCTGAGGGACACCTCTTCCTTTTTATAAAATTTCTCCCGCTGTCTGCGACAGCAGTCACAGATTTTTAGAATGTAAATTTATCTGCAAAATATGCATCAAGCTCATCAATCTTCACACGAACCTGTTCCATGGTGTCACGGTCACGGACTGTTACACAGCCGTCTGTCTCGGAATCAAAGTCATAGGTCACGCAGAACGGAGTACCGATCTCGTCCTGTCTTCTGTAACGCTTTCCGATATTTCCGCGGTCATCATACTCACAGTTGTATTTTTTGGAGAGCTGCTGGTAAATCTTTTCTGCGCCCTCAGCCAGCTTTTTGGAAAGCGGCAGAACGCCTACCTTTACAGGAGCCAGAGCCGGATGGAAATGAAGAACAGTACGTACATCGTTCTTTTCTGCATCCAGGACTTCCTCATCGTATGCGCTGCACAGGAAAGCAAGCACCATACGGTCAGCTCCCAGTGACGGCTCGATTACGTAAGGAATGTATTTCTGCTTCTTCTCATCATCAAAGTAGCTTAAGTCCTGTCCGGATACATTCTGATGCTGTGTCAGATCATAATCCGTTCTGTCTGCAATACCCCAAAGCTCACCCCAGCCGAATGGGAACAGGAATTCCACATCCGTGGTAGCCTTGCTGTAGAAGCTTAACTCTTCCGGAGAGTGGTCGCGGTAGCGTACCTCATCCTCCTTCAGTCCCAGGGAGCTTAACCAGTCAAGACAGAACTGCTTCCAGTATGCAAACCACTCCAGATCTGTATCAGGCTCGCAGAAAAACTCCAGCTCCATCTGCTCAAACTCACGGGTACGGAAAGTAAAGTTACCCGGTGTGATCTCATTACGGAAGGATTTACCGATCTGAGCGATACCAAACGGAATTTTCTTACGTGAGGTTCTCTGCACGTTCTTAAAGTTTACAAAAATACCCTGTGCAGTCTCCGGTCTTAAGTATACGGTGTTCTTTGCATCCTCGGTAACACCCTGGAAGGTCTTAAACATCAGGTTGAACTGACGGATGTCTGTAAAATTGTGCTTTCCGCAGGTAGGGCAGGGAATCTGATTTTCTCTGATAAAGTCCATCATTTTTTCCTGTGACCAGCCGTCCACGGAACCGCCTTCGATCGCAATTCCTTTTTCTGCGCAGAAATCCTCGATCAGCTTATCTGCACGGAAACGCTCATGACACTCTTTACAATCCATCAGCGGATCGGAAAAACCGCCCAGATGTCCGGAAGCAACCCATGTCTGCGGGTTCATCAGGATCGCACAGTCCACGCCCACGTTATAAGGGGACTCCTGTACAAACTTCTGCCACCATGCACGTTTTACGTTGTTTTTCAGCTCAACGCCGAGATTTCCGTAGTCCCAGGTGTTTGCCAGGCCGCCGTAAATCTCGGAACCCGGATAGACAAATCCTCTGGCTTTTGCCAGAGCCACGATTTTCTCCATTGTTTTTTCCATGATATCTCTCCTCATTATCTTTGTTAAATTTCCATTTCACAATGCCAATATTATACTAGCATCCCTTCTGTTTTTCAACCGCAAATCCGCACAAATTCAGCACATCATTTCCAAAATCTGAAGACTTTTGAATTTTTTGTCCGTGTTTTCCGCTACATAAGTATGGATATGGCGTTCCAGCTCCCTCAGCGCGTCTTCGCTTAAGGTAAATGTGTAAAGCTTTCCCATAGGCATGCTCACAATATACTGCATGGCATATAGCGCTGCCGGGGAAATCCTTTTCCCATCCGATATGTTTTCCTTTACCAGGCATTCCCGGCAAACCACCCCGTGGCTTTCCTGCGAAAAAAATAAATCCTCTCCGGAAAGCTCCTTATCACAGTACACGCACCGGAAAATCCTGGGCATCAACCCCTGCTCAGCCATCGTGCGCAGCTCATACACGCACCGTACCAGCCTGTCCTCAATCTTTGGGTTCAAAAGAGCCTTCACCGTAATAAACAGAAGATTCATCATCTCCTTTTCGTCAGTGCCCTCTCTTCCGAAGTAATCCGCAAGCTCCAGGAAATAATATCCATAGTAGATCCCCGGCTGGCAGCCTGCAAGCTCCACAAACTGATGCGTAACCTCTGCCTGGTTCAGATTATAACTGCTCCGCCCCTCATACAGGGTAAAGGTCCCGAATACAAAGGGACTTGCCGCCGCCCTGAAGGGGCTGTTTGGCTTCCTGGCACCCTTTGCAAAGGCAGAAATTTTTCCCCTTTCTCTTGTAAGAAGTACGATACGCTTGTCATATTCTCCCATTGGCATTGCAGACAGCACAACTCCCTGTACCGTAATCAGGTCGCTCATAGTCAGATTTCCTTCTTATCGTAGCCAAAGTTTTTCATCATAAAATCGCTGTCACGCCAATCCTTTTTCACCTTGACCCAAAGCTTCAGATTCACCTTGGCATCCAGCATTTTTTCCATTTCGTAACGGGCGTTGGAGCCGATTTTTTTCAGCATGGCGCCCCCTTTGCCGATAATGATGCCCTTGTGGGAGTCCCGCTCACAGATGATCGTTGCCTCAATGTCAATAAGCGGATTCTTTCCTGAACCGGGACGTTCCTTCATCTTATCCACCGCCACGGCAATTCCATGGGGAATCTCCGCATCCAGCGCATGAAGCGCTTTCTCACGCACGATCTCCGCCACGATCTGGCGCTGGGGCTGGTCTGTCACCGTATCCTCATCGTAAAACATTGGTCCGTAAGGCAGGTATTTGAAAATACTGTCAATGATATCCCCTGTATTGTGTCCTCTCAGGGCAGAGCAGGGAATGATCTCCGCAAAATCGCAGATTTTCCGGTAGGTATCAATAGCCGGAAGAATCTCCTCTTTTTTCACCGTGTCAATCTTATTGATGATCAGAATGACCGGTACGCCCACTTTCTGAAGCTGCTCCGCGATATGCCGCTCTCCCGCTCCGATAAAAGTACTTGGCTCTACCAGCCACATGATGGCGTCCACCTCCTTTAAAGTGCGCTCCGCCACTGCCACCATGTATTCCCCCAGCTTATTTTTTGCCTTATGGATTCCCGGCGTATCCAGAAAGACGATCTGTCCTTTTTCGCAGGTATACACCGTCTGGATCCTGTTTCTGGTGGTCTGGGGCTTCTTCGATGTGATGGCAATCTTCTGACCGATCAAATGATTCATCAATGTGGATTTTCCCACATTTGGCCGTCCGATAATTGCCACAAAGCCTGATCTTATATTTTCATTCATGTAATATCCTCTCCTCTTCCCCTGTCACTGCTTCCTTATGCTCAGCAGGTGATAAGGGGTTTGATCTCCTGCAGTACATCCTTTGCTTTCTCCACAGCGCTCTCGCTTCCCACCACGCAGATCTGTCCGTCAGACAGAACAGCCTCCACAATAGGAGCCAGGGCATGGATATCCTCCACCGTAGCATTCAGGATCTGGTCGCGGTCCTTTTGCACCATCTCCTGTGTCAGCCCCCGGAAATAAGCGCTTCTGGACAGAGCTCCCTGCATCTGCGGAGTCCGCGGCACATCCTTGCCGCTGATGGTTCCGATGATATACTTTGTCATCTCTCTCTCATCTGCAGAAAAGCTTCGGATATAATCCGGCACTCCTGCAAATGTCTTCAGCGTCCGGCGCAGATGCGGGTCGCGGTAGGAAACAAAGAAGCTCTCTCCGCTTCGTTTAAAACCGCTCATACAGCCGTATGCACCGCCCTTTACACGGAGATTCATCCATAAATAGTCATAGCTTAGTGCAACCTTTAAAATCTCCAACGCTCCCGTATACGCAAAACCTTTTTTCACAAAATTGCCTGTCTGTGCCACAAACTGAACCTGTCCTGCCGTCTTAAAGCCCTCGTTTTTCTTTTCGCAGACCGCAGGCGTTTTCTTTGCTTCACAGCAATCCTGGCAAAGGCTGCCCTTAAGCGCCCTGCAAAGCTCCTGCATCTCCTCAAGGGATTCCCGCTCTCCGGTATAACTTACCATAAAGCCGGGCGCGGTAACGATCTGACTCATTACAGTCCGGAGCCCTTCCACAATTTCCTCTTTTTTCTGCTCAAAATTCTTTTCCAGGCCTTCAATAAACTGGTAATAGCCCACTCCCGCCATGTCATCCTGGAACTTCGCCATTGGGGAGCCGTAAGATGCACCGCGCAGAACGGCAGTCTGGTGTCCATTTCCCATCAGGCTTGCCTGCGCCCGTGATTTGACTTCCGCAATGATCTCATACAGTCTCTTTGTATCATCAATCTTTGAAGTATTTAAGATCTCACCGATCATGCTGAAAAGGAACTCCAGCTTCGGATAAAGAGCCTTTCCTCTCACAGAAAGCATAGCACGGAATTCTTCTGCATCTCCTGCCCTGTCATAGACCTCCACGCCGCACTGGATACCGCCTGTGCTTCCATTGATCTCGTTAAACAGCTCCCCATAAGTAAACCTCTCTGTGTCCACATAACCCAGCACAGATTTCAGAAGCCCCAGATAATGTACCTTCTCCGGCTCCATATCACGGATTTCAAACATCACATCCACATATCCGATGCCGTTTGTACACACATCATGGTATAAGAACAGATTTCCGTCCAGATCCAGTTCCTCGTTTTTGAAACCGCTTACCTCTCTTTTAATATCCGAACGCTTCAGCATGGGAATACACTCCAAGGCTTCCGGGTCTTCCCCAGCCTCCTGATATTCCTCCAACGCCTTTGTCCGTCTTACCATCTCGTTCAGCGCATCCTCAGAGAGACTGCTTCTGTATGCTTCCAGCTTCTCCTCCAACTCCTTCTCCCGGACGGCTGCAAGACCTTTTCTTGGAACAAGGGTCAAAACAGCGCCGTGAGTATTGTCAAGGAGCCACTGCTGGATCAGCTTTTCAAAATATCCTTCTCCGGCTGCCTTTTTCAGTGCTTCAAAGACAGCAAGCTGCTGCACCTGTGCAAAGGGGTGGCTGTCATCGTAAAGCCAGTCTCCCAGTATATCCAGGCCGTACATCAGTCCCTTTGGATAGGAGGAAAAATCTGCCTCCCGGTATCGAAATTCCATATAATTGATCCCTGCCAGAACAGCCTTTTTATCAATGCCTTTTTCCACAATGCCGGAGAGCACATCACGGATAATGGAAACAAACCTTTCTTTGCTGCTCTTTTTGGCACCCTTTGCCACAACGGTAAAATAGGGCTGCAGAATTCCGTCGTCAAAGGATCCGTAAATATCCTTGCCGATCCCGGCATCCAGCAAAGCCTTTTTCAGCGGGGCTCCCGGCGCACTCAAAAGCGCATAGTCCAGCACCTCAAACGCCATACAGAGCTGTGCGTCCATGGCGTTTCCCACCACCATGCTGTAGGAGAGATACGTATTTTCCTCCTCATCCTCATTCTCTGCAATGGGATATTCTTTTTCCAGGTCCTTTACCTGTGCAAAGGCGGCCTGCTCCCGGATCTCAGAATCCACCTCAAGCGCCTCAAATTTTGACAGGTAATGCTCATCTATAAAGGCAAGCTTTTCCTCTGTGTCCATATTTCCGTAAAGATAAATATAGCTGTTAGACGGATGGTAATAGGTTCTGTGGAAATCCAGGAACTGCTCATAGGTGAGCTCCGGAATGTTATCCGGGTTGCCGCCGGACTCGCAGCCATAAGTGGTATCCGGAAAGAGACTGTTCATGATCTCCCTTTCCAAAACCTCATCCGGCGAAGAAAAGGCACCCTTCATCTCATTATATACAACACCGTTGTAGGTCAGAGGACCTTCCGGCTTTTCCAGGTGGTAGCTCCAGCCCTCCTGCCGGAAAATCTCCTCTTTTTTATAAATATTCGGGAAAAACACTGCGTCCAGATACACATGCATCAGGTTCTGGAAATCCTGATCGTTGCAGCTTGCCACAGGATAGCAGGTCTTATCCGGATAAGTCATTGCATTTAAAAACGTATTCAGGGAACCCTTCACAAGTTCTACAAAGGGATCCTTCAGAGGAAATTCCCTGGAGCCGCACAGCACGCTGTGCTCAAGGATATGGGGAACTCCGGTGCTGTCATTCGGCGGCGTGCGGAAAGCAATAGAAAATACCTTATTTTCGTCATCATTCTCAATAAGCATCACCCGCGCCCCTGTCTTTTTGTGGCAAAGGAGATACCCCATGGAATGAATATCTGCCAAATTCTCTTCTTTCACAAGCTCATATGCCGTTAAACACTTTTCGTTCATTTTTTCCTCCAATTCTTTTTCTCTATATTTTGCCGGTTTTCCAGGCTCTTATTCACACAGGTCCATCCCGCTGTCTCAGACTGCAGCGTTCACTGCCTTGATACAGTAATTATAAATACGCTTATAGGTTCTTGCCTCATAGTGAACTCCGTCATCCAGATCCTCGTACAGCCGTCCTGTAGAAAAACCATTTTCATGAAGCCAGGTATTGGTATCAATAAACTTGAACTTTCCTCTCAGGCCCTTTTGGAGTGCATAATTAAAAATATGGATATCTCCTTCCCGCCTGCTAGCCTTTTTATTCAGCATAGCACCGTTTACTGGGTTGACAGACATGTAAAAGAGTCTGCAGTTTCTTCCTTTCAGCTTATCTGCCAGTTGCTGCATATAGAGGATATATTTCCTGGCTGTCTTTTCTGCACTGAAATACACATCATCTCCGTCATGCTTCAGATCATTGACGCCAAGATTTATGATCACTGCCGTCGGTTTTCCTCCTACTGAGGCAATCTCGTTCATCAAAAGCCTGCTGCCATTTTCTTTAAACCATTTCAGTCCTTTTCCGTTTTTCGCCACAAAGCTTACATTTCTCGGTTCTTTCCTGCCAAATTCATCTTTCAGCGCCTTTTGCATGGCATTTGTCCTGGAATCGCCTACAAAGATCACTTTTGCATACTTTTTGGTATTGACCTTATTCAGATTCTGGTATGTGATATTCTTCTCCGTACTCCTGTCAAACATCACAGCATACAGGGTTAGATTCTCTACCACCCGCAGCTTGTCCCCTTCCTTAAAATCAGGATAGGATTCCGCAAAGGGTCCCCAGGACCATCCCAGAAAAGTTTTTCCGGCAGGATTTTTCACGCTTGGAAGCTCTATGAGAGAATTCTTTTCTACGGTCATGCGCAGCGCTTCATAATCCCTGTCAGTCTCTCCCATCTCATTACAGAAGCTAATGGTGCAGGGGTTGCTTATCACCCGGCGCACTGCATAAAATTTCATGGACTTCCCGACTTTTATTTTCGCTCCCGCCCTATATCTCACAGAACCGCCTGCTTCTAATGACCACCCCAGATTTTTATAGCCTTCCAAGCCGGGAAGCTGCGGCAGATAAGCGTATTCTTTCTTTTTTACGGTCTTCCTCAGTTTTGTATATTCTTTCCCATCTTCACTGTAAAAGCGCAGCTTTACTGCCCCGGTATTGCTTGCCTTTCCAACCTTGTTGCCCTGTGCCTGCACAGGTATACAAAGCATCAGCAAAAGAAACAATGCCGGTACCAGCACTTTTTTTATTATCCTCATCAATCAGCACAGCCCTTCCTCAGGAAAATGTAGCGCATACATCTCTTTTGCTGCTCTTGTGATGATTCCAAGCTCCTCCTGCATCTGAATTGTTTCCGGAAGCTGGATCGCAGTTTCGTAGATGTCGTTTTGGAGCTTCTTTTTTGATTTCTCTGCGCTGATGCTGATAATTCCGCAAAGGGCGCTGTTATAGGCTTTGTCGCTCCCGCAAAGGTCCATGTAAAGCTTTGCCAGATGACAGCATTCCCGGTAGAGAAGCTCCTCGTGAAGGCTGCTCTTTGCCCGCAGCTCTTTAAATTTCAGCTTATCCAGATGCCTGGAAATCTCCTTGCGGGCGCTCTTTGCGCCAAACAGCTTATTTCCCGCACCTCTGTTAAACTCCATAGCCATCCACAGGGCAAGGTAACCGTCTGCCTTCATGTTATTGCCAGCCTCCGAATTGTCGCTGTAGCGCAGGTTCCATATTTCCTTTCGGATGGCATTTGCTTCCGGCTCCTCTCCCGCCTCAATGGACTGGTTGAGCAGCTCCAGCCTCTTAACCGGATCTGCTTCCCGGTAGTATTGTGAAATGGTAGGTGTATCCATATTGTGTCCTCCTGATCTTCTTTACGCTTCTTCGTATGCCAGCTCTGTCTCTGCAAGATTCAAAGCTTCCTCAATTACTTTATCCATATCCATGTAACGGTACATTCCCAGACGTCCGCCGAACAGCACATTTTTTTCCTCCAGAGCACGGCGCTCATACTTGTCAAACAGTTCGTCGTTCTTCGGGTCATTGATGGGATAATAAGGCTCTTTCCCCTTCTCCCACGCTGCCGGATATTCCCTGGTGATCACCGTCTTAGGCTGTGTACCGAACTCAAAATGCTTATGCTCAATGATCCTGGTGTACGGAACCTCATAATCCGTGTAATTCACCACTGCATTGCCCTGGTAATTTCCCATTTCCAGCACCTCTGTCTCAAAACGCAGGGAACGGTACTCCAGCTCGCCGTAGCAGTAATCGTAAAACTCATCGATCATTCCGGTAAACAGCACCTTATCAGCCTGCGCCGTCAAAGCCTCCCTGTTTGCAAAAAAGTCGGTCTTCAGGCATACCTGGATGCCCTCCAGAAGCTTTTTGATAATGCGGGTATAGCCTCCCTTGGGAATTCCCTGATAGGGATCCTTGAAATAGTTATTGTCATAGGTATATCTAAGTGGCAGGCGCTTGATGATAAATGCAGGGAGCTCCTTGCATTCCCGGCCCCACTGCTTTCTGGTGTAGCCCTCCACCAGTTTTTCATACACATCCTGACCAACCAGCGCCAAAGCCTGCTCCTCCAGGTTTTTCGGGTGGGTGATATGCATTCTGCTGATCTGCTCCTGGATCTTTGCTTTTGCCTGTGCAGGCGTGCGTACGCCCCAGAGCTGATGGAAGGTGTTCATGTTAAAGGGCAGATTGTAAAGCTCATCCTTATAAACCGCAATGGGTGAATTCACGAAATGATTGAATTCCGCAAACTGATTCACATAGTCCCAGATTTCTTTTTTGGATGTATGGAAAATATGTGCACCGTAGCGGTGTACCTGAATTCCTTCTATTTCTTCCGTATAAATATTTCCGCCGATATGGTCTCTTCTGTCAATTACAAGACATGTTTTTCCCCTCTTGGCAGCCTCATGGGCAAATACTGCCCCAAACAGTCCGGCTCCCACGATCAGATAATCATATTTTTTCATTCCTGATGCCCCTTTCTGTCAGTGCTTCTTATAAAGTTTTATTATACCAAAACTTGTTAAAAAATGATAGCCCCTAACCAAAAGAGTTCCAATAACCAAAAGCCACCGCTTTACAGTCCGAAAGGGCCTGCAAACGATGGCTTTATTTTCCTTACAGCACTTAAATTGTTTCGATTTTAATGGTGTTAGTGTTTCCTGTCTTGCCGTTGATCTGACCGCCGGTGAGTACAATGCTGTCGCCTTTGTTCAGGCCGAAAAGCTTTTGGGCACATCTGGTTCCGTGGTAGAACATAACATCCTGGGAATTGAATTCTTCGCTGAGTATAGGTGTCACACCCCAGCTCATATTCAGCTTCCTCCATGCCTTCTCAGAGGTGGTCATGCCGATAATATCCACAGGGCAGCGGAAACGGCTGACCATGCGGGCGGTCATTCCGCTCAGGGAGCTTACCACGATTCCCTTTGCCTTCACGTCGATCGCCATTGCACAGGTACCGTGAGAGATGGCATCCAGGTTGTTCTGGATCTCATACTTGGTGGAATGGAACCATTCCGTATAATCGATCCTCTTCTCCGTAAATTCTGCGATTTCTGCCATGTTCTTTACTGCTGCAACCGGATATTCGCCTGCTGCGGACTCACCGGAAAGCATGACTGCGGAAGTTCCGTCATAGACTGCGTTTGCAACGTCGGAAATCTCCGCACGGGTAGGACGCGGATTGTGGATCATGGATTCCAGCATCTCCGTTGCTGTGATGACCCTCTTGCCCATCAGACGGCACTTGCGGATCAAAAGCTTCTGTACAGAAGGCACTTCCACAAACGGAATCTCCACACCCAGATCACCGCGGGCTACCATGATTCCATCCGCAATGCTGCAGATATCGTCAATATTCTCAACGCCGGCACGATTCTCGATCTTTGCGATGATATCAATATTTTTGCCTCCGTTTTCATTCAGGAAGTTACGGATATCTTCCATATCCTGCTTCGTAGATACGAAGGATGCTGCCACAAAGTCCACATCATTTTTAATACCGAACAGGAGGTCTTCTTTATCCTGCTCACTGAGGTATTCATTCGCCATAAGGCGGTTGGGGAAGTTCATGCTCTTTCTGTCAGATAATTCACCGCCTGCGATCACCTTACACACAGCATTGGTTCCCTCCAGGCTCTGAACCTCAAAAATAACCAGTCCGTTGTTTACCAGGATCGTATCTCCAACCTTCAGGTCCTCAATAAGATGCTTGTAGGTAACCGCAACTCTTGTCTGGTCTCCCACAATATCATCCGTGGTAAAGGTAAAGGTATCGCCGTCCTCAAGGCGGATCTTCTTGTTTTCAAAGGTCTTAATGCGGTATTCCGGACCTTTTGTATCCAGCATGATCGCAATGGGAAGATCCAGCTTTTCGCGGACTTTTTTTACAAGGTCAACTTTTACCTGATGTTCCTCATGGCTTCCATGGGAAAAATTCAGTCTGGCGATGTTCATACCAGCCTGACACATCTGGGTCAGGGTTTCCTCATTATCACTGGATGGTCCGATCGTACAGATTATCTTTGTCTTGCGCATTTGTAGCCCTCCTCATATTTTCTCTTTTTTCGGCTGCAAGCTTATATTCCGTTCTTTGCTTTACAAATTTTGTAAATATAAATTAGTATAACACATTTCCTGAGAAAATACATCGGGATTTTTTACTTTTTCGGCTCTGTTCTCAACGCCATGATCAGAAATTGCAGGAGCACATATCCCACGATCATGGAGGTAAGATAAATCTGGATTCCGGAAAGCTGCCCTGTCAGAGCCGCCCAGGAATCTTTTCCGGCTCCCGTCAGGTATGCGGTCATCTTGTTCGTTGCCACGATTCCAATGCACATGGGGAAGGTCATGCCCGCAAAGCCCGGTGCAAAAGGAAATGAGAAAAATTTCGGAAGCTTTATGATAATAAAAGCCAGAGATGCCAGCACACAGGCATATAAAAGGAACAGCAGAATCTGATTGGGATTTTGCTCCACATTCAGATAGCTGACCACACACAGGCTGCAGGGTGCCAGAAGCACAGCCATGGTGTGATATACGGCAGGCTTTACTTCCACAGTAACCAGCCTGCGAAGCATAAACGGAAGGATCACAAAATAAACGATGATCCCATAGTAAAGCACGATCTTCAAAACCGGTCCGGCATTCATGGAGCCGCCCACGACACAGCTTACCATGATACCATTATAGGTAACGTACCAGCTCGGGACAAAGGTATTGATATCTCTCTTTTTGATCACATTCCGGTAGGTAAACACCAGGATATGTACTGCATGAACAGCAAGGGCTGCCATCCAGATTCCTTTTCCCAAAGCCGGCACATAATCAAAATAATAGCTTCCCAGAATCATCAGAACCATGGTAAAGCCTGCATAGAGACTGCAGGGAACCACTGTTTCGTACTCTTTTTTACAGGTTTTGGGGAATTTTACGATCTTAACTACGTACAGCAGGATAATCACCGTTGCCGCCCACATAGTCAGATGGCGTACCCAGGTATATCCCATTCCCCCATATACATTGCTGAGGGTCAGGGCTCCCACAAAGGTGGGCAGCACGGGCACAGGCATTCTCTCTAATCGTTCCATACACTCTCTCCTTATGCTTCATCAAAGTAAAATTCAAAATTTTCTTTTATGTGGAAGAAATCGGAGTAATCAATATCAAAGATTGGCTTTTTCACCTTTCTCACATCGATCTTCCGCGCGATCAACTGCTGCAGGATTCCGCCGTAAGCCAAATCCCCCTGAAGTACGGCTCCCACGATTTTTCCGTCTTTATGCAGGATCTTTTTATAGGAGTCCTTTGTCTCCTTCACCTCTGCCGTAACCCCTTCGTCCCCGCAGTTTACATCTCCCAGGGACATACTTGGGATTCCCAGGAAATTCATAGTGGATTTGCTGGCAAAAAAATCCGTCATCTTTCTTGGCACTCCCGCCATATTGCTGGCGGCAACAATGCCTTCCTTAACCGCAACAGGCCAGATGGGGCTTGTTCCCGACACGTCTCCGGCTCCGTAGATGTTGTCATCACTTGTTTTTCCGGTTTCATCATAGAGCAAACCGAAACGGCTTGTCTCAATTCCTGTTCCCTCCAGAAATTCCACATTGGAACGCACGCCCGCCGTGACAACCACATAATCACAGGGCAGCCTTGTCCCATCAGTCAGCACGGCTTCCCGGATCATCTGCTCCTCATCCAGAATCACCTCGCTGATCCCCACACCGTAATACTGACGGATGCCCTGCTTTTCAAAGGCATCCTGGTAGGTTTTCGCCGCTCTTTCGTCCAACTGCTTGGAAAGGAGCCAGCCTGCCATCTCCACCATGGTCACCTTCACACCCAGCTCCAGAAAGCCCACGGCACAGTCCATACCCACAAGGCCCGCACCCATCACGATTATGTTCTCAGCTTTCTTTGCGACCTCCTTCAGAACCTCCATATCCTCAATGTTGCGGAAGCCCACCACATTTTTTGCCTCCTTCAGGTTCTTCACCGGAGGCACAAAGGTATGGGAACCTGTGGCGATGAGAAGTTTATCGTAGCTGACCTCTTCTCCGTCCTCCAGGAGCACCAGCTTTTCCCGGGGCTTTAAGCCCACACAGCTTCTCCCCTTCATCCAGTTCACCTTGTAAAGCTGTTCAAAATCCTGTTCCGCGAAGCATAGCTGTTCCATATTCCGCTCACCGCTTAGATACTGGTGAAGGATACAGCGGGAATAAATGGCTTTATCCTTTGAGATCAGGACAATCTCACTGTTTTTATCAAGCTTCCGTAATTCTCTTACTCCGTTGACACCTGCTGCCGAGGAGCCTAAAACCACATATTTCATCAGCCTACACCTCCACCAACGTGATCGCCTGCATGGGGCATTTTTCCACACACATGGGCTTTGCACTTCCGTCTTCACTTCTGTGTACGCACATATTGCATTTCATGATCTCCTTCTGATGGATGCTGTCGTATTTCAGGATTCCATAAGGACAGGACATGATACACATGTAGCAGCTTGCACACTGTTCTTTGTCATACTCCACATATCCGGTAACCGGATTCTTTTTCATGGCCCCTGTCATGCAGGTGTACACACATTCCGGTCTTTCACAGTGGCGGCAGAAAATTGGCGCCGGTTTTGTCTCACTGTCTATTGTCACACGGTTTCTTGCATCCGTGCTCTCCATCTCATGGCTGACCACACAGGCAGTCACACAGGTCAGACAGCCGATGCAGCGGCTTCGGTCAATTTTTATACGATACATAAGCCCCTCCTAACATTTCTCGAAACGAACCGGTGTTGCCTTGTACGATGGCTCTTTTGAGTAAGGATCATACAGGGACGGCGTCAGCTTGTTGCATTCTATATAGTGGATTGGTGCGTACAGCTCCTCATACTGCACGTTGTCCGTAATCTTCACCGCAAACACGGCGTTTTGTCCGTTTGCAGAGTATACCTGTATTTCATCCGTTTCCTGGATGCCATTCTCACGGGCAAGCTCCGTATTCATGTACAGATATGCTTTCTTCACGGAAACATCTTCCACGAACCGCACTTCCTTTGTCCGGCTTTGTGTATGCCATTGCCCCACGCTTCCACGGCCTGTATTCAGCACATAGGGAAATTCCTCCGTAGTGGGAAGCGGGTTCTCCATCACTTCCTCAAACATAAACTGAGCCTTTCCTGATGGCGTGAAGAATTTTCCGTCTCCGTACAGGCGCCGTTGTTCTTCCCTGTTCTCCTCTTCCTTACCTTCCGGATAAGGCCACTGGATCCCATGAGAATTTTCCAGCATCTCCCAGGTCACGCCTGTAATATCACACGCCATTCCCCTGGAGCACTCCCGCATCAGATTGAAGCAGTCTCTCGGTGTCTCCCAGCCCTTCAGGGCATCGCCCATCCCCAGCGCCTTTCCCACGCCCAGGATTGCCTCATAATCGGAGATCTCATTTTCTCCCCGCTCAAGGACAGGACGCATAGCCGCCAGACGGCGTTCCAGATTGATGTAGGTTCCCTCTTTCTTGATCCCCGGCACTACCGGGAAGAATACGGTACAATCCTCCGCGCTTTCGATGGTGTCATAAATATCCTGGACAACAAAAAGCTCCAGCTTCTTTGCCGCACTTGCAAAGGTTTCGTTATTGGTCCAGCTATGCCTTGGATTGGTGCACAGGATCCACAAGCCTTTAATTTCCCCTGCATTGATGCCCTCGATGATCTGGTTGTAGGTCTTGGTGGGCTTTTCTGCAAGCATATCCTCCCCTACTCCCAGAACCTGGGAAATCCGCTTTCTTCTGGCAGGATTGCTAAAATCACCGCCTCCGAAAAACACCGCGGTATTGCTGTAGGAACGGGACCCCATGGCATTGCACTGTCCTGTGATGGAGTTCGCCCCTGTACCCGGCTTTCCGATATTTCCGGTCATCAGTGCCAGATTGATGATCGCCTGCGCCGTGCGCACTGCTTCATACCCCTGGTTGACACCCATGGTCCACCAGAAGGATACCCTCTTTCCGCTGTGGATCAGCTCCACAAGCTCCAGGATCTGCTCTTCCTTCAATCCGGTTCCTTTTGCTCCCCGTTCCAGGGTATAGGATCTTACAAACTCCCGGAAGTCCTCAAACCTCTCCGTATGCTCTTCAATAAACGTATGATCCAGATAATCCTTTTCAATAAGCTGGTTGGCAATGGTGTACAAAAGGAGAAGGTCGCTCCTCCATTTCAGGCCGTACCAGTGATCCGCATTCATGGCAGTTTCCGATTTTCTGGGATCGATCACGATGATCTTATGATCCGGCACCTGATTCTGCCTTACTCTTCCCCACAGGATCGGATGGGCAACCACCGGGTTTGCCCCGATAAAGATGATCCTGTCAGACAGCTCCAGATCCTTCAGCGTGAATCCGGGCGCGTCGAAGCCATAGCTCTGCTTGTGTGCCACTACCGCAGTTGCCATACAAAGACGCGTATTTCCATCCACATTGGCTTTCAGATAGTTTCGCATCACATGGCCGAAGATGGCAAATTCCTCCATGGTAAGCTGTCCCGTACTGATTCCTGCCACGCTTTCCTGGCCGTACTTTGCCTGCAGCTCTTTCAGCTTATCCGCAACATACTGGAATCCCTCATCCCAGGAAACCTCACGGAAGCTTCCGTCCTCCTGCCGGATCTTCGGCAGGCTGTTCGGCTTTACGGTCTGCTGCTGTTTGTCCAGAGATAACCCTTTAATACAACAGAAGCCGTCGTTCACCGGATAGCCTTTTGTCGGAACAGTCTTGATCACCCGGTTGTCTTCCACATAAAAATCCAGATTACAGTCTATGGCACAATAATTACAGGTAGATTGTATCTTTTTCATAGCTCCCCCTTTTACCGGTCAAAATGGATACCATTCCAGTATACGCACTCTTTCATGATCGTCTCCGGCATCAGCTCCACACCGTCCAACGCCCATTTTTTATACTCTTCAAAGCCTACACGGTCAATAATATATCCGATATGTTCTTTTCCGCCCGGAGCGTTGGGAGAAATATGCTCTTTCACAAATTTGTAAGTATTCAAAATGATCTTGACGATATTATCTGCATCTGCCCATACAAGGAAATCTTCGCCCAGACGGGGATTGCGCTTTCCGGTTCTTCCCATGATGGTGAGCTTATAGTATTTCTTTTTGCTCCGTGTCAATGCCCTGGTAGGACATTTGGTAATGCAGACGCCGCAGCCGATACATTTTTCTTCATCACGGACGATCTTATAATTTTCCACGCGCAGCGCATCCACGGACAGGCTTTTGCATCCCTTTACACAAGCCTGGCAGTTGACGCAGCGTGACGGATCATACTGCGGCATGGTCATACCGATGATCCCAAAATCGTGCATTCTCGCTTTCGCACAGTCATTGGAGCACCCCGTAAGGGCGATCTTAAAGTGCAGGTCGTTTGGGAAAACCTCCTTCTCGATTCTCTTTGCCAGCTCCGCGGTATTGTAGTTAGCAAAAGGACAGACATTATTACCGATACATGCACTGATATTTCTGGTTCCTGATGCAGGATATCCGGTATTCGGGTCTGTCTGGTTGATCTCCAGCATTTCAATGATGGGCTGAAGCTTTTTATTGATCTCATCCATATCCTCCAGACGGATTCCTTCGATCTCAAATCCCTGGCGGGTAGTGAGATGCACATAGCCATTTCCGTATGTCTGTGCAATATCCTGTACCATTCCCAGCACTTCTGCGTTTAAGTATCCGCCCGGGACACGGATTCTGGATGCCCCGATTCCTCTCTCCTTTGATACACGGAATGCGTTCTTTTTTAATTTTTTTGTATTAATATCCAATCCCACTTACGCCACCTCCTAATCGATCAGTTCTTTTCCGTCTACATAGTTAAATACCGGTCCATCCAGACAGATATAGGTGGAGCCGATCTTACAGTGCCCGCATTTTCCAAGGCCGCAGCACATCTTCCGTTCATGTGATATCCAGATATTCTCTTCCGGCACTCCCAGTTTCAGTATTTCCATTACTGTGAATTTTATCATGATCGGCGGTCCTACACAGATAAATGCCGTATTCTCTATATTTTCAAATTTCAGGTCCGGAATGTATTTTGTAACCATTCCCACTGGTCCATCATAGCCTTCCGGCGCGGTATCAACGGTCTGGAGCACCTGGATCTGCTCCTTCCAGAAGGTAAAATCATCTTTAAACAATACGTCCTTTGGTGATTTAAAGCCTGCGATCAAGGTGGTGTTCACGGCTTCCTCTGTATGATGTGCAAAGTAATCTACCACGCCCCGCACAGGAGAAAGTCCGGTACCCCCCGCAACGACTACCAGCTCCCTGCCTTTATAATTCTCTATGTCAAAACCGTTTCCATAAGGTCCGCGGATAAAAAGGCGGTCGCCTGCGTAGTTTTCAAAAATTTCATTGGTGACTTTTCCTACCCGACGGATGGTAAAATCCACAGTTCCATCCCCAATGCCGCTGACAGAAATAGGTGCCTCCCCATATTTCGGTATGGAGATTTCAAAAAACTGTCCTGGCTTTACCTCTCCGTCAAACTCCATACGGAACGTATATTCCAGGTCTGTATGTTTTATCACTTCTTTAATGGTTGATAACTGAG
The DNA here is from genome assembly GCF_964240875.1 of Ruminococcus sp. 5_1_39BFAA. NCBI lineage: Bacteria > Bacillati > Bacillota > Clostridia > Eubacteriales > Oscillospiraceae > Ruminococcus > Ruminococcus sp. 5_1_39BFAA. The sequence goes on from NZ_CAXSVO010000004.1 coordinate 239,760, forward strand.
GAATATATTCGTTTCTCATGCTTCTTCCTCCTTTGCTAATCGGTTGACACAGTTTGCGTATGAGATATATTCCGGGCATACATCATCACAGCGACCGCAGCCTACGCACATCGGGTATCCAAAACGTTTCTCGTAATCATAGATTTTGTGCATTACCTTAAACCGCATCCTGTCTCCCTGGCTCTGACGGAAGCCGTGCCCTCCGGCCATATCTGTATATCCGTCCACCTGGCAGGAAGCCCATACACGGCGTCTCTCTCCCACTTTGGGGTTATCCTTATAGAAAATATCCTGCATAGTAAAGCAGGTGCAGGTGGGACAGACGAAATTACAGCGACCGCAGCCGATACAGCGTGTCCCATATTCTTTCCATATTTCTTTGGTAAAGCTTTCATTGGAAAGATTTTTGGGAAGTGTGACCTTTTCTTTATTTTCCGTTACATAGTCGGGATGTACCTCTGCCTTAGTACCTGCTGTTACGGTTTCTTCCAGCTCGCTGCATTTGATATCCACATAAACCTGTTCCCCGTCAGCCTTCAGATAGGCATCGTAATTGTCCGCCTGATTGGTTCCCATGCTGACACAGAAGCCGGACTCGCAGGTTTTGCTGCATCCCATAAGGATGAATTTGGCGCGTTCCCGCACTCTTGCATAATAGAAGTCTTCAAAGCCGTTTCTCAGATAAATTTCATCCAGACGTCTGACTGCATGAAGATCACATGCGCGCAGGAAAATCAGAATATCCTTTTCCGGTCCCTTCGGAACGGTTGTCTGATCTTCCGTAAAGTAAAACAAAGTCTCATTGATCGCCAGCAGGACTTCTTTAAATGAATAATCTGATTTTTTCACCCATTCGATCTCATCGAGAGAAGTGACCTTTCCATACCGGATAATATCCGTATCAGAGAAACACCCCTCCCCTTCCATCAGCCTCGGTGCAAATACCTCATACTTTTCCGTCCAATTGTGGAACATCTGCCCGGCTTCCGTTTTTGATAATTGATATCCCATAACGACTCCTTTCTCTCTCGTTCTGATTTTTTTGCTGACCTTACTTTATCAAAAAACGCAAAAAGAATTCTGTGATTTTCATCACAGAATTCTTTTAATCTCTTCATATTTTCATTCCATTTTACCAGTCTTATAAAAATCCGCTATTTTCTCCTGGTCCGTAATGGTAATTCTCCTTTTCTGTATCTTCAGAAGCCCCAGATCAACCAGCTCACTGCACAGCCTGGATGTATTTTCCCGGGATGCCCCTAACATATCTGCCAGCATAGTAACAGACAGATTCAGATCAATCTCAACGCCATCCGGCCTTTGGATTCCAAAATCTCTGGACAGCTTCCAGAGCTTTGCAGCCAGCTTCTGTTTCATACCAACGCTTCCCAGGGTATTCTTCAGTTGATGTCCCATCCGCCAGAGTCTCCACTCCTGCTGCTTCAGCACAGCGCTGGTAAGTGTAAAGTCCTCCTCCATACATTTCTGGAAAAGCTTCTTGGATACCGCAAATATGCTGCTTTTTTCCAAAGTTTCGCAAAACAGCGAGGCCGCATGTTCATACAGCATATGTTCATTGAGAAGAGCACCCTCTCCATATATGAAAATGATCTTTCTTCTTCCCGTATGCGTCAGATTGTAAACCATGGACTTTCCGGACAGTTGGATATATACCTGATCAACCTTGTCCCTTGCCCTCATCAGAATGTGCCCTCTGGGAAATTGCTTTATGCTTCCTGCACTCCAAAGCTTTTCCAGGGTTTTCGGCGTTACATTCAGAAAAAAACTCAACCTGTATAATTCGTTTTTTCCCTGCATGGTATACTCCTTCTTTGATTTATCCGGAGGCCCCAATCCTATGCTACATGGCTTTTACACGATCGAATTCATCTGTAATTTCCTTTGACGGAGCCTTTGTAGCAAGGCTGACAACCACAATACAGAGCAGGCTTAACAAAAAGCCGACTGCCAGTGAATAAAGTCCTGTAACAGCTCCAAGTGTCTGTCCGCCGACCAACGGTATGTAATCCCAGATAATGACCGTAAGACCGCCGCTTACTATACCAGCCACAGCGCCCGGCAGATTCGTTCTTTTCCAGAACAGCGACATGACCACGATAGGACCGAAAGCGGAACCAAGCCCTGCCCAGGCATTGGAAACAAGCCCCATAATGCTGCTGTCCGGATCCCATGCAATGAAAAAGGCAATAACCGCGATCACAATAACGGTAACACGGCTCACGCGAAGAATCTCCTTGGAGTCCGCATCCTTATTTACATAATTGTGATACAAGTCCTCTGAAACGGCAGACGCCGTTACCAGAAGCTGTGAATCCGCGGTGGACATAATGGCAGCCAGGATTCCGCAGAGGAAAATGCCGCCGATAAACGGAAGCGCCAGCTCCTCCGTAAACAGCTTACGGATCATCTCAATAAATACGCTCTCGGAGGAAGCAGTTCCGTTTTCTCCCAGAATAACAGGAAGCAGGAAAGCACGTCCCACAACTCCGATCACGACTGCAGTGCCCAGAGAAAGAATATCCCAAACAATTGCAATAGCCCAGGATTTTTTCAGCTCTTTTTCGTTCTTTACTGCCATGAAGCGTGTCAGAATATGCGGCATTCCGCAGTAGCCAAAGCCCCACGCGAGCTGTGAAAAGATTTCCACAAAGGTATACGGACGGTCGCCATTCTGAAACGGATTCATAAATGCCGCTGCGCCGCCCACAGCACCGCTCTCATTGATCAGCTCTGTAAGATTTCCCGGAAGCATCATATATGCCACAATAGGAACCACCAGCAGTCCGATCAGCATCAGAAATCCCTGTACAAAGTCTGTCACACAGACAGCCATAAAGCCGCCCATGAAGGTATAGCACAGAATAACTGCAGCACCGATTGCCAGAGCCACATGGTAGTTAATTCCAAATATGGTAGTAAACAGTTTTCCTCCCGCTGCCAGCGCGGAAGCGGTATATACCAGGAAAAAGACTACGATCACAATGGATGAGATCAGAAGAAGAATCTTCTTTTTATCCCGAAAACGGTTTTCAAAGTAAGCCGGAATGGTCAGGGAGTTGTTTGCTGCAATGGTGTATTTACGGAGTCTGCCGGAGATAAATACCCAGTTACAAACCGTACCGATAAACAGTCCCACTGCAATCCATACCTGCCCTGTACCAAAGGCATAGATTGAACCGGGAAGTCCCATGAGAAGCCATCCGCTCATATCCGATGCCTGAGCGGAAAGAGCAGCCACCCAGCCGTTCAGTCCTCGTCCTCCCAGGAAATAATCCTCAGAGCTTGCTGTTTTTTTCATATAGACTGCACCAATCGCTATCATGATAAGCAGGTAAACAGCAAATGCAGCCAGAATGATCAATGTTGTTCCACTCAAAATCTCTCCTCCTCTTAAAAAAAGTAAAATAATCTTTATTACTTTACCACATTATAGTACATGATTGCAACACGTATTTTGTTCAACTTTCCTTTTCTTTGCCATAACTCTTTGTGCAATCTGCCTTTTTCTCAGAGGAGAATGCTTTTTCCCCTTTTTCAGATATATATTTTTAATATACCACAATGCCTTTTCTTCGCCGCAGTTATACAGAATACGCAGAAGTCCCTCCAGCTCCTTCTTTGTCTGTGGGTGTACAAACCAGAGTTTTTCTTTGCTTTTCAGATAATACTCCAAAGGCTGTTTGTTATTATAAGCATCACCCAAATAGGTACGGGATGCACTGATACGGTCCATCACCATCTCTGCCACATATTTTCTGGGCATCTGTGCCCCCATGATCACATGCTCACCGTCCAGACAGTAATCCACCCAATGCTCGTAATGGTGACGGTTCCTTCCCTTGTGATGAAGCCACGCGGTGGATACTCCTATGTCCTCCCGCTCCGCATTATTAGGGCTTCTGTTTCCCTGATAATACCGGCAGCCCACCAGAAATTCAGCAGGGCTGTATTTTGACAGATCGTGAAGCAGCCCCTGTTTATATAGTCCAATCTTAAAACAGTAGCGCATCACCATAAGTTTATGCTTTGTGATCGTTTTGAAGTGAAGCCACGGGTGCATCTGTTTCTACCTCCTGTCTTCCCATGAGTACCACGATCGTGCGCGGGCTGATCTCAACGGATTTTTTGAACCCTTCTGACGGTTCCGTACAAAAACCGTCTGCTTCACCGGTATCCATGACCTTCTTCCATACCATACCGTCCGGAAGGTTTGGAAGGGCGATCTTTCTGTTTTCCCAGTGAAAATTAAAGCCGATATAAATAAAATCATCCGGTGTCCCATCGGATTTTTCTGCATAAGCCCCGCAGTACATCACACCCAAAAGCCGGCTCGTATTCTCAGAATTACAGTACCATGCCCGCTCCCCGTGGAATGACATATCCGGAAAACCGTTTGCCAGATAGTCCGTCTCCTTCATCTCCTCCTTCATATGAAGGATGGGATGGTCTTTACGGAACTGAATCGCTTTTTTTACAAATGCCAAAAGCTTTTCATTCTTCTTAAGCCCCTTCCAGTCGATCCATCCAACCGGATTATCCTGACAGTAAGCGTTATTATTTCCGTTCTGGGAATTTCCGATCTCATCGCCGCCGTATATCATAGGCACGCCCTGAGAAAAAAGCATCATGACAAAAGCATTTCTGATCTGACGTTCCCGAAGCAGACGGATAGCTGCCTTTCTGCTGGGACCTTCAACGCCGCAGTTCCAGGAATAATTGTAGCTGCTTCCGTCCATATTGTCCTCGCCATTTTCTTCATTGTGCTTATAGTTATAGGATACCAGATCATTCATGGTAAAACCGTCCTGACAGGTCATATAGTTGATCACTGCAAAGTCAGCCGGATTACGACGGATCCTGTACTGTACCGTCCGGACCATTTCTTCATCGCTCTTTAAAAAGCGGCGCATATCCTGAAGAAATCCCGGATTATATTCACCAAAGCATTTCTTTTTTGGAGTTTTTCCGTGATAAACCGCTCCTGTATCCATTCCTGCCGCCATGACCAGCGTATCTGCCAGGATTCCGTCTTTCAGGATCATCTCAACCGGCGCACCTTCTCCCAGGATATGGAAACCGTCCACATGATAATACCGTTTCCAGAACTGCAAAGTGCGCAGAGCGGTAAGCGGATTGACCTCCTTTGTGAAAAACAGTTCCATAATGCAGGCAATCCCGGCTTTGTGGAATGCTTTCACCATATCCCGAAATTCATTCTCCGGATTTTTTGTGGCACAATATGAGCTTTTCGGCGCAAGGTAAAATCCACGGGTATACCCCCAGTAATTCAACATCCCCTCTTTCCGGCGCGGTGAAACCATAGAATCCTGCTTCTTGTGCGCTTCCACCTCCATATACTCACAGGCAGGCATCAGCTCAACGGCATTGATCCCAAGCTCCTTCCAGTAGGGAATCATCTCCACAAGCCCGGCAAAGGTTCCCTTCTTTTTTGCTTCTATTTTTGCAAGCTTCGTATATCCTCTCACATGAACCTTGTAAAGGATCATATCTTCATAGGAAATTCCCGGCTGTACATCATCTTCCCAGTCATATGCTTCATCTATGAGAAAACCGCAGCGGATCTTGTGCTCATCAGTTCCCGCCTCTGCGCCATAGTGCCCCTTTCCCAAAATACTGTAAGCACAGGGATCTGCACAGATTTTGCCATTGATCTTGAAATTATATTCGTACTTCTTTGGATCAATGCCGGTAAGAAGAACAGAATAAATCCGTCCTGTCCTGTGTTCTTCTGTCAGAGGGATCTCCAAAAACGGTTCCTTTCCCTGCTTCTTGTACAGCAGAATGGAAACACAGTCCTCATCCTGTGTCTCCACGCAGAAATTATAGTCTTCCCCGATTCTGTTTGCTCCTAATACCAGCGGATATCCCGGTCGGGATTGGATTCTGGCATTTTTCTGATTTGTCATTTGAAAGCCCTCCTTATGTCAGTCTATTAATTCCAGTTCCACAGGGCAATGGTCTGATCCCATGATCTCCGTATGGATTTTTGCATCCTTCAGACGCTCTTTTAAAGATGGAGATGTGATAAAATAGTCAATCCTCCATCCGGCGTTCTTTTCCCTGGCTTTGAAACGGTAGGACCACCAGGAGTAAATTCCTGTCTCATCAGGATAAAAATACCGGAAAGTATCAATAAATCCGCTGTTCAATACTTCTGTAAAGCAGGCACGCTCCTCATCGGTAAAACCGGCATTGTTTCGATTCGTTTTTGGATTTTTCAGGTCAATTTCCTGATGTGCCACATTGAAGTCCCCGCAGCAGATCACCGGCTTCTTTTCCTGCAGCTTCAGGAGATAGGAAAGGAAATCCCGCTCCCACTCCATCCGGTAGGCCAAACGCTTCAGTTCACTCTGGGAATTTGGGGTGTACACGGTCACCAGGTAAAAATCCTTCATCTCGAGGGTGATCACACGCCCCTCCTTATCATGCTCTGATATTCCAATTCCGTATGATACGGATACGGGTTCTTCTCTTGTAAAGACGGCAGTCCCGGAATAGCCCTTTCTGTTTGCATAATTCCAATACTGATAATATCCCGGCAAGTCCAGCTTCACCTGATTTTCCTGACACTTTGTCTCCTGAAGGCAGAAAATATCGGCATCCAGACCGCGAAAACTTTCTTCAAAGCCTTTTGTCAGGCAAGCTCTGATGCCATTCACATTCCATGATATAAGCTTCATATGGACCTCCAATCTTTTTTATTTATGCGCTTGCGGCTTGTGCTCATCAAGTGTTCATATTATATCATACTTTTTTCTAACCTAAAACCTTCTTTTCAGCTTTTTCCGTCAATATCAACAATTACGGCTGTCAGCCGATCTTTTTCATTTACTTGCACATCCAAAATGTCGGTGCTATAATTGCCCTGTAAAAAGTATTCTGATTTTTCTCATATACGAGGGGGAACGAAAGATGGAAACTTATGTAATTTTTAAGGACCTGGCGATCATCCTGATATCAGCCAAACTGTGCGGACTTTTGGCTGCGAAACTGAAGGCACCCCAGGTCGTAGGCGAGATTTTGGCCGGTCTTCTCATTGGTCCCTGTGTGCTTGGTCTTGTACAGCAGACAGAGCTGATCAGCGGCATGGCGGAAATCGGTGTTGTACTGCTGATGTTCTTTGCCGGATTGGAGACAAGCCTGTCAGACCTGATGAAAACAGGCTGGAAAGCGCTTCTTATTGCGTGTGCCGGTGTATTTGTACCACTGCTGGGCGGATACCTGCTTCATAGCTGCTACTATGGCTTTGCCCCAAATGGCTCCAGCCAGTTTTATTCCGCAGTTTTTACAGGTGTTATCCTTACCGCCACTTCTGTCAGCATTACAGTAGCTTCCTTAAAGGAGCTTGGATATCTGAGATCTGAAACCGGAACGACTATTATGAGTGCGGCGATCATTGACGATGTGATCGGCATTATCGTACTCACCTTTGTGATCGGAATGAAAGATCCGGAGACAAAGCCAGCGTCCGTGATCATCAATACCGTACTGTTTTTTGTACTGGCTCTTGTGCTGGGTATGATCATTTACCGCATTTTCAAATGGCTGGATCAGTTATATCCTCATACAAGACGTATCCCTATTTTCGGATTCGTACTTGCTTTTGCAATGGCATATGTGGCAGAGAAGTTTTTTGGTATTGCGGACATTACCGGAGCTTATGTGGCAGGTATCATACTGTGCAGTATCGATGACTCCGAGTACATAGCCAGAAAAGTGGATGTCAGCTCTTACATGCTGTTTGCGCCTGTATTTTTTGCCAGCATCGGCTTAAAGACAAATATTGACCAGATAACTCCGTCCCTGCTTCTGTTCTGTATTCTTTTTGTGGCAGTGGGACTTATTACCAAAATCATTGGATGCGGGCTTATGTCCAAGGTTCTGGGCTTTAAGGGTTCGGATGCTCTGAAGATCGGCGTGGGTATGATGACCCGCGGCGAAGTTGCCCTGATCGTGGCACAGAAGGGACTGCAGGTGGGCATGATCCAGTCGAAATATTTTACAGCGGTTATCTTGCTGATCCTGGTGTCCTCGATTGCTACGCCGATTTTGTTGAAGGTTTTGTACAGTAGGAAGTAGGCGAGGGGGAAAGCTCGGAGAGCGAAGGCCGCATTCCCCCTCGCGCTCCCCCTTTTGGCCCGCTTGAAGGCGGTTGGTTTTTGGGAGTGGTAGGGCGGTTGGGTGGAAATCTGTGGGAATTTATAGACGAAGATTAGATAACATATGGATTGGGATTGCTTTCCTTGGCGGGTTCTGATACAATGGGGATGCTTAGGGAATGCAGGGCGGCATGAACTTAGTAGGAAATAGTAGAATTTTAGAGAAAAGTGAGGAAATTTTATGAGCGATACATGTGATTGCAATGGAAGCTGCGGTACTACTGGGGGTTGTAGTCCTAGTGATTGTGCATCTTGTGGAGGGGGCTGCGGTTCAGCAGAGCAGCATAGTACGATTACCCTTACCATGGAGGACGATACGGAGGTGGAATGCGCCATCCTGACAGTTTTTCCGGTGGATGCAAAGGAGTATATTGCGCTTCTTCCTTTGGATGAAAATGGGCAGAATGAGAGTGGTGAGGTTTATCTCTATGCTTTCAGCCGTACTGAAAACGGGGATCCGATGCTTGCTAACATAGAGGATGACGAAGAGTACCAGAAGGCTGCGATTGCCTTTGACACAGTTCTCCAGAATGCCCGTGAGGCGGAGGAAGCAGGCGAACCGCTGGTATAAGGGCCAACAGATGTTTGTAAAATGGAATAAAAAAGCGGGAAGAGCTTATGGGGTAAGTTCTTCCCGTTTTTTATTTATTGCTGCGGGGTATTTTACTTTCCTGTGGTGCTTCCAAGGCCGCCGTTTCGGATGTCTGTCACATCATCATCTACCGTAATTCCGTATTCTACAAAAATTCCCTGGGCAAAGCCGGTTCCGGCGGGAATTGTCACAGTTTTTCCTTCATTGGTATCATTGGTAAGCTTTGCAAAAATATGGCCTTCGTTGTCTGAGTAAAAGTAATCGCTGTCAATGATCCCAACAGTATTGTTAAACTGTAAACGGTATTTGAAACCAAGCCCGCTTCTGGGATAGCATTTCAGCACCCATCCCTGCTCCATCTCAACACGGATCCCCGTTGGAATTTTTACAGTTTTTCCCGGTTCCAGTGTAAACTCCACAGGGGCAAAAAAATCATATCCTGCGCTTCCGGCAGTGGCCCGTCTCGGCAGTTTGATTTCCGCATAGATTTTCTGCAGTTCTTCCTCCGAAGTCTCCCCAAAGGTATCCTTCCAGTCTTCTGCAAAACGTTCCCAACTTACCTTATGAAATTTTCCGATTCGTTTCATAGGCTCTCCTTTCTTCCGTGCAAATTACGAAAGAATGCCGGGCATGATCTGTCCGGCATTCCAGGTTATTTTATTTTTTCGGTAATCGCGCTTCGGGTCAATTATTTCTCAGCAGGTACATCCTTGATGCTGAAGCTCATTCTTCCCATCTTGTCTTTGCCAAGGCAAACAACCGTTACTTTATCACCAAGTGTCAGGACATCCTCCACCCGGTTGATTCTCTCTTTGCAGATCTTGGAAATGTGAACCATTCCCTCTTTTCCGGGAGCAAACTCGATGAATGCACCGAACTCCTTAATGCTTACTACACGTCCGGTAAGGATCTGACCCTGCTCAAAATCAGTGGCAATGATCTCAACCATGCGTTTTGCTTCCTGCATTGCTTTATCTTCCACACCGCAGATGGAAACAGCTCCCTCATCTGTAATGTCGATCTTCACACCTGTGCGCTCGATAATGGTATTGATGGTCTTTCCTCTCTGTCCCACAACATCACCGATCTTCTGCGGATCAATCTGGATCTGGATGATCTTCGGCGCATATTTGCCTACGGTCTCGCGAGGTCCGTCAATACATTTCTCAATTACTTCTGTAAGGATATATTCTCTGGCTTCCTTCGTACGGGCAATTGCCTCCTCTACGATCTGTCTTGTAAGACCGTGGATCTTGATATCCATCTGGATTGCAGTGATACCATCGTGGGTACCGGCAACCTTGAAGTCCATATCACCGAAGAAGTCCTCCAGGCCCTGGATATCAGTCAGCACGATATAGTCATCGTCTGTGTCGCCTGTTACCAGACCACAGGAAATACCGGCAACCGGCTTCTTGATCGGCACACCTGCTGCTTCCAGAGACATAGTAGAAGCGCAGATACTTGCCTGTGAGGTAGAACCATTTGACTCAAAAGTCTCAGATACGGTACGGATCGCATATGGGAACTCCTCCTCGCTTGGCAGTACCGGAACAAGTGCTCTCTCTGCCAGTGCGCCATGACCGATCTCACGGCGTCCCGGTCCTCTGGACGGTTTTGTCTCTCCTACGGAGTAGGACGGGAAATTGTAGTGGTGCATATATCTCTTTGATGTCTCAAACTCATCCAGGCCGTCCAGTCTCTGTGCCTCAGCAAGGGGTGCCAGAGTGGTGACGGTACAGATCTGGGTCTGTCCGCGTGTAAACATAGCGGAGCCGTGTACTCTCGGGATAATGTCAACCTCTGCTGCAAGCGGACGGATCTGTTTGATCTCACGTCCATCCGGACGCTTGTGGTCTTTTAAGATCATCTTGCGGACAGTCTTTTTCTGGTACTGGTAAACAGCCTCGCCAAGAACAGCAAGCCACTCTTCATTATCAGCAAAGGCTTCTTTCAACTTTTCTGTCACTGCTGCGATGTTGTTCTCTCTTGTCTGCTTATCATCGGAGAAAACTGCAACCTCCATTTCTTCCGGAGGTACGATCTTCTTGATAGCCTCAAACAGTTCTTCCGGAACAGCACAGGATTCATATGCGTGCTTTTCTTTTCCGCACTCTGCCACGATCTTATCAATAAACTGAATGATCTCCTGGTTTACCTCATGAGCCTTGTAAATAGCCTCGATCATTTTTGCTTCCGGTACCTCATTCGCGCCGGCCTCGATCATGATGACCTTATCTCTGGTGGAAGCAACAGTAAGCTGCAGATCGGAAATATCCTTCTGAGCCAGGGTCGGATTGATGATAAACTCTCCGTCGATCAGTCCCACCTGAGTAGTAGCACAGGGACCGTCAAAGGGGATATCGGAAATACAGGTGGCAATGGAGGAACCCAGCATAGCCGGAATCTCAGGATTGCATTCCGGGTCTACGGACATAACCATATCTACCAGTGTTACATCGTTTCTGTAATCCTTAGGAAACAGAGGACGCATCGGTCTGTCGATCACACGGGAGGTCAGGATCGCATGCTCGCTTGCCTTACCCTCTCTCTTATTGAATCCGCCTGGAATCTTTCCCACGGCGTACATTTTCTCCTCATACTCAACACTTAACGGGAAAAAGTCAATCCCCTCTCTCGGTGCCTTTGATGCTGTTGCGGTAGCCAGTACGGTGGTGTCGCCGTAGTGCATCAGAGCTGCACCGTTGGCCTGTTTTGCCACACGACCGATATCTACGGTAAGCGTTCTTCCAGCTAAATCCATGGAATAACTTTTGTACATGTCTTTTCTCCTTTTCTTTCTTAAATAATATTATGAACATGAAAACAGAAGCCCGAAACAACTGAAAAACCTGTTTATCTGACGCTTTATGCCCGCATAAACAGGCTTTTCAGTAGTCTCGGAAATAACTTCTGCTGTTCAGCTTTCAAAAAAGGGGCGGATGGATATCCGCCCCTCCGCATACCAATTATTTTCTTAAGCCTAATTTTTCAATCAGTGCACGGTATCTTTCGATGTCTGTTTTCTTTAAATAAGCTAACAGTCCACGTCTCTGACCTACCATTTTCAGCAGACCGCGTCTGGAATGATGGTCTTTGTGGTTGTTCTGTAAATGCTCGGTAAGCTCCTGGATCCTGGCGGTCAGGATTGCTACCTGTACCTCCGGTGAACCGGTATCACCCTCGCTTCTTGCATACTCTTTCATAATGGCTGCTTTTTTTTCTTTTGAAATCATGTTTCAAATCCTCCTTAAATTTTTTGGTAACGCCGCATATTAAGAGACGGTCGGAGTCTCCAACCCCTGAACATGGGCTATTTTCACACCTTGCCTAGTATAGCATACCAGAACTTTTCTGTAAACAATTTTTTCATCAAATTTCAACTAAAATTAATGCCCTGCTGCCTGCGCCCGCTGTTCCTTCTGCTGCTCGATTGGATCATCGTCCAGAAGCGAGAACGCAATGTTGGTAGCATGGTCAGACACACGCTCCAGACCGGAAATAATATCAGAATACATCATACCTGCACTTGCAGTACACTCGCCTCTTGTAAGACGCTGGATGTGGGATTCCTGAAGATCCCGCTCCGCCTGATCCACCTTATCCTCCAGGTCCAGGATCTCCTGCATATGCTCCTGATTGTTGTGAGAGAACATATCCAATGCGTATGTAGTCACTTTGATAACCATATCAAGCATACCGGAAAGCTCCCGTTTTGCCTGTTCGCTGAAATCAATATTCTGCTCCTGTCTGGAGATCGCGGCATCCGCAATGTTTTCCGCATGGTCGCCGATACGCTCAATATCGTTCACCACATGGAACAGGCCGCCCATACTTTTTGCGTCATCCGTGGGAAGCGTGGTTTCATTCACCTTCACCAGATAATTGGTAATTTCATGGTTCAGGAAATCAATCTGCTTCTCCACCTCATAAACCTCTTTGATATCATCTTCATCAAGAGTGATAAGAGCATTCATAGCACGTTCCAGATTGGTGATCGCCATATGTCCCATGCGCTCCATTTCTCTGGTTGCATCAAACACTGCCGTAGTCGGGGAAAAGACGGACTTGGCGCCAATAAACTGAAGCTGAAAGCCCTCTCCAGCCTTTTTCTCGTCGCCGCGGACAAACAGGCCGGTAAGCTTCACGATCTGCTTGTTAAACGGAGCAAGAAGCACAACCTCAACGATCTTGATCAGAGTATGTGCGTTTGCCACCTCACGTCCCGGACTATTACCGGAAATAGCCTGGATAAAATGTGTGATCGGCTCCAGCGCGATCATCAGGGCAGCAAACATGATAATGGTACCGATAATATTAAACAGCAGATGGATCAGAGATGCTCTCTTTGCATCGCGTTTTCCGTTTAATCCTGCCAGGAGCGCTGATACACAGGCTCCGATGTTGCAGCCTAAAATGATAAAGAAGCAGATACGGATATCAAGAAGTCCCTGGTTTGCAAGCAAAAGGACGATACCAACCGTAGCGGATGAGCTTTGGAGCACCGCTGTAACCACCATTCCTACCAGAACCGCCAGGATTGGATTTGTAAGGGAACCCATAACCTCCACAACCTGCGGTGATTCCTTCAGTACGGACATGGAGGATGACATGGTCGTCAGTCCCATGAACAGGATACCAAATCCCAGCAAAACCTCGCCTACCCGCTGAATCTTGATCTTTTTACTGAACATGACCATAATGACGCCTGCCATAACAATAGCCGGAGCCAATGCGGAAAGGTTAAAAGAAATCAACTGAGACGTTACTGTGGTACCGATATTGGCACCCATGATAACGCCTGCTGCCTGATACAGATTCATCAGCCCTGAATTAACAAAGCTGACAACCATAACTGTAGCGGCGCTGGAGGACTGGATGATTGCCGTAAAAAAGGTTCCTACCAGGATTCCTCTGAGGGGAGTTTTGGTAAAGAACTCCAGAATGCTTCGCATCTTGGCACCTGCCGCCTTTTCCAGGCTGTCGCTCATCAGCTTCATACCATACAGGAAAAGACCTAAACCTCCCATTAAACCAAGTATAATCTCTGCCATTGCTCAATTATCTCCCTTGTATTTTACCTATAATTCACTTTTTCTTTACTATTTTTTAACAAAAAAGCGTACACTTTTACTATATATGATATTTTTCGTTTTGTCTACCGCTATTTCGGGAAATTATTTTCAGCGGCAAAAAATGACCTGCCTGCCTCTGCATCTCTCAGAAGCTGGCTTTTCAGAGCTTCCAGGGATGAAAATTTCTGTTCCGGCCGCAAAAAATGCTTAAAATATACCTGGCAGCTTTCTCCATACAGGTCTTCATCACAATCAAAAAGATATGTCTCAACTCCCACAAATGCTTCCCCGATCGTAGGTTTATATCCCACATTGGTAATGCCCTGGAAAATCTGGCTTCCAAATCTGGAAACCGTGACATACACGCCGTTTGGCGGCATCAGCTTATTCTTTGCCGGAACCACATTGGTCGTGGGAAGCAGCATTTTTCTTCCCAGTCCCCGTCCATGCTCCACCACTCCGTCAACCAGGTAATCCATTCCCAAAAGAGAAGTGATCTTTTCCATATTTCCTTTTTTCAGTTCCTCCCGGATGTAGGTGCTGCTGATTTTGCGATGACCATCCATCTCCTTTGAAAGTATCTCTGTTTCGAAACCATACTTTTGCCCCATCTCCCGAAGAAGCGCCGGGGTTCCTTTTCTCTCAAACCCAAAACGGTTATCCTCCCCTACCGCCACATAAGCGGCATGAAAATCCCCGATGAGGATTTCCCGGACAAAGCTTTCTGCTTTCATATGCCTGATCTGGTCGTTTAAAGGGCACTCTATGAGCACATCCACTCCCATGCTTTCCAGCAGGTGTGCACGCTCTTCTCCGGTCAGGATCATGCTGCTGGACACATCAAAGGCAAAAACCACTGCCTGCTCTCCAAGCGCCTTGCGCTCAAGGATCTTTTCCACCAGCTTTCTGTGTCCCCGGTGAATGCCGTCAAATTTTCCCATTGTAACTGCACAGTTTGAAAGTCTCGGAAATTCTCCGTCTATTTTCAGGTATTCCATATGTTTCTCCTAATGCCTGTCCGAAAGAGCAAAAGCCTTCTCCCGGAGCGATTTTCTGTCAGAACATTTTCACCGGATAATACCGTTCTTTTTTTATATCCCATTTAAAAATGCCCGCAAAAAGTCCGCTGCTTGCGCACATGCGCACACAGCCTTCTTTATACTGGCTCTGCATGAGTCCCTCAGGCATGGGATTGCCGTTTGAAAGAAGTCTGTCCCCCTCAGGTCTGCACAGTAGGCGGGGATAATCTCCCAGTGTTTCTTCAATTGAAAAAATCCTGCTTTCAATGTTCCCCTCTGATACGGCATTCTCCACCTGTTCCAGCGTCAGACAATCCTGCAGTGTAAACTTTCCGACTCTTGTACGAAGGAGAGATTCCATACAGCCTCCGCAGCCCAGCTTTTCTCCAATGTCATGGCATAGTGTCCTGATATAAGTTCCCTTGCTGCAGGTCACCAAAAAGCGCACCAACGGCAGCTTCATCTCCAGTATCTGTATTTCATGGAAGCAGACAGGACGCGGCTTTCTTTCTACCACCTGTCCCTCCCTTGCCAGCTCGTAGAGCTTTTTCCCGCCTACCTTTAAAGCGGAATACATGGGAGGGATCTGCATCTGCTCTCCTATAAAGCTTTCTATAACAGTGCGCACTTCTTCCTCTGAAACCCGCACCTCTTTTTCTGTAAGTACACTTCCCGTCATATCCTGAGTATCTGTGTCAATGCCCAGACGCAAAACCGCCTCATAGGTCTTGTCCTTGTCCGTCAGCATATCCACCAGCTTTGTTCCTTTTCCCAGGGCGACCGGGAGTACCCCCTGGGCCTCCGGGTCAAGAGTTCCCGTATGTCCGATCTTTTTCATACCAAGGATTCTCCTGAGTCTGGCAACCACATCAAAGGAGGTCCAGCCTTTTTCTTTATAAATTACAATAATTCCGTTAAAATTTCCCATCACGCATTATTTCCCAGAAGCTGTTTCTCAATTTGTTCGGAAATATTATTGATCACATCATATACGGAACCGGACAGATCACATCCTGCTGCTCTCATATGTCCTCCGCCGCCGAAATAAACCGCGATTTTGCTCACATCCACCCGTCCGTTGGAGCGGAGGGATACCTTAAATACCTGGCTCTCCACTTCGTAAAGGAACATGGCTACCTCCACGCCCTGGGTGAGACGGAGCTGGCTGACAATACCATCCAGATCCTTTCCTTCAACGCCGTAGAAAACCATATCTCTTCTTTTCAGATAACCTACGATACATTTTCCATCCAAAAGCATGATGCTCTCGGCCAGAACACGGCCCATGATCTGATTCTGGATATATGTCTTCTGATAAAAGGATTCGTCAATGATCTTACTGAAATTTAATCCTGTTTCCATCAGCTTCGCTGCGATCCGCATGGTGTCCGGTGAGGTGGACGAATACTGGAATACCCCTGTATCATGAGCCATTCCCGTATACACAGCAGTTGCAATGCTCAGATTCACCCTATCCGGATCCAAAAGGCCGTAAAGCACCTCACAATTGGAGCTGATATCGCCCCGGATATGATTGATCTGAGCAAAGCCCTTATTGCTCACATGATGGTCAATACATGCTGTCTTTTTTGCTTTTTCAAAATAATCCTCCGCAACAGCAAGGCGATCCCGGGCACTTACGTCGCAGGTCACAAACAGATCGTAGGTCTTGTCTCCCTCCGCCTCTGTTTTCACCTCATCCATGCGGTCAATATAAGCAAATTCAGGTTTTGGATTATCCAGATAGACATCCACCTGGATCTGCGGGTACCACTCTTTGATGTAAAGATATAAAGCCATGCAGGAGCCCACACAGTCCCCATCGGGACGGATGTGGCCTGCAATGCCCATTGTCTTTACACCCTCCAGTATCTCTTCGATTCTTTCCATTCCTTCACCTCGTTATTCTTCGTCCTCTGCCTCAGAGTCCTCCTCCTGGAGTGCATCCTCTGTTTTTATATCGCTCATTACATCATCAATCAGCTTCGACATGTTGACTCCATACTCAATGGACTCGTCCAGAATAAATCTGATTTCCGGTGTGTTGCGAAGGTTCAGATTTCTGGCGAGCTGACGGCGGATGTAGCCCTCGGCGCTTTTCAGACCCCGAATGGTGTCTTCCTTTGCCTCCTGACCTCCAAAGACGCTGATAAACGCCTTGCAGGTCTTTAAATCCGGTGCTACCTCCACTGCCATTACAGATGTCATGGGATGAATTCGCGGATCCTTGATCTCATTACGGATGATGCTGCTCAATTCCTTCTGTACTTCTCCGTTGATCCGCGTATTCTTGATACTGTTTTTCCTCATTTATGCTTTTCTCCTATCTTGGCACTTCCACCATGATATATGCTTCTACCTGATCTTCTTCTTTTACATCGTTAAAATCGTTAAATACAAGACCGCACTCATAGCCGGCTTTTACTTCTTTTACATCATCCTTGAATCGCTTTAAGGATGCAAGCTCGCCCTCGTAGATCTGCTCGCCCTCTCTGGAAATACGGATCTTGCAGTTTCTCTGGAAAATACCGTCCAGAATATAGCTTCCTGCGATGGTTCCAACGCCGGATGCCTTGAAGATCTGACGCACTTCCGCATGACCGATCACCTTTTCCTCGAATACCGGGTCAAGCATACCCTTCATGGCAGCCTCCACATCTTCGATTGCCTGGTAGATGACTCTGTACAGACGTAAATCCACGCCTTCCTGCTCAGCAAGCTGTTTTGCCGTCGTATCCGGGCGGACATTAAAGCCAATGACAATGGCATTGGAAGTAGCTGCCAGGCTGACGTCAGACTCATTGATGGCCCCTACGCCGCCGTGGATCACACGTACCACAACCTCGTCGTTGGAAAGCTTCACAAGGCTCTGTTTTACTGCCTCCACAGAACCCTGCACGTCTGCTTTTACAATGATCGGAAGCTCTTTCAGATCGCTGGCCTGGATCTGGTCAAAGAGATTATCCAGGGAAAGCTTACTCTTAGTCTCCTCCAGCAGACGGTTTTTATTCTCAGAAACAAAGGCTCCTGCAAAGTTCTTTGCCTCTTTGTCATTTTCAAAGGACATAAGAACCTCTCCTGCGTTCGGCACGTCTCCAAGTCCCAGGATCTCAACAGGAGTGGATGGGCCTGCCTCTTTCACACGGCGTCCCTTATCATCCATCATGGCACGTACTTTACCGCTGCAAGCGCCTGCGGCAATGAAATCACCTACATGAAGGGTACCCTTCTGTACAAGGATGGTGGCAACAGGACCTTTTCCTTTATCAAGCTGAGCCTCGATCACAAGACCTCTTGCTGCACGGTCAGGGTTCGCTTTCAGCTCACACACCTCGGCTGTCAGAAGGATCATTTCCAGGAGGTCTTCAATACCCTCGCCGGTCTTTGCGGATACCGGTACAAAAGCAGTGCTTCCGCCCCAATCCTCAGGAATCAGTTCATACTCGGAAAGCTCCTGTTTTACCCTCTCCACATTGGCGCTTGGCTTATCGATCTTATTGATGGCAACGATAATCTCTACACCTGCTGCCTTTGCATGGCTGATTGCCTCAACAGTCTGAGGCATTACGCCGTCATCGGCAGCCACTACTAAAACTGCGATGTCGGTAGCATTTGCGCCACGCATACGCATAGCGGTAAACGCCTCATGTCCCGGAGTATCCAGGAAGGTGATCTTCTGATCGTTGATATCCACCACATAAGCACCGATGTGCTGGGTAATACCGCCGGCCTCGCCTCTGGTAACATTTGTATTACGGATCGCATCCAGAAGGGATGTCTTACCATGGTCAACATGACCCATAACACAGACTACAGGAGGTCTTGCTGTCAGAGTGGACTCATCCTCCTCTTCCTCCTTCAGAAGCTCCTCGATCACATCCACTTTTTCTTCCTTCTCGGCAATGATGTCAAACTCCATTGCGATCTCTTCTGCCTTCTCGAAGTCGATCTCGTGGTTTACCGTTACCATCTGACCCTGCATGAAAAGCTTCTTTATGATCACGGACGGCTGTACCTTCATAGCCTCGGCAAGCTCACGGATGGTCAGCTTCTCAGGAATGGTGATCTCCTTTACCTCGATCTTCTTTTCTTCCTGCTTAGGCTGCGGAACCATCTTCTGCAAAGCCTTTGGAAGTCTGGGGCTCTGCTTGTGATTGCCCTGGTTTGGTCTGTTATGTCCGCCTACGCTGCTCTTATCAAAATCTTTTTTCTTATTCTTATTCTCTCTGTCACGCTCGCGCTTGCTGTCCTTGGAAGTCTTGGTCAGCTCCGGTGTAAACAAGGCCTCTCCGCCTCCGCTGCTTCTTCTGCTTCCCTGACGCTGGCCCTGACGGTTCTGTCCGCCGAAACGGTTATCGCTTCTGCCTTCGTTTCTGTTATCGCGGCTGTCATTCCTGTTGTCAAATCTGCCCTGGCCGCCCTGACCCTGGCTTCTGTTCTGACCAAATCTTGGGGTCCTGCTGTCGTTTCTGCTGTCACCCTGACGTGACGGGCGTCCGTTTCCGTCACCCTGACGTACCGGACGGTTTCCATCGTTTGTTCTGGGCTGGCGGTTTCCTCCATCAGAGTTTCTGAAAGGTCTGTTTCCACCATCAGAATTTCTGACCGGACGGCTCTGACGGTCGCCTCTTCTGTCTGTATTCCGGTTATCTCTCTGCTCACGCGCTGGCTGAGAAGCAGCTCCTGCGCTTCTTGCCGGTGCTGCACTCTGGTTTCCCTGTGCCGTTGCTGCGGTTTTTGGCTGTACCGGTGCTGTGGTTTTTGGCTGCACCGGCGCTGCCTGCGGCTTCGGCTGCTGTACGGCAGTCTCTTTTCTGACCTCCTGTACCTTCGTCTCCTGCGCTTTCATCTCCTGCGGCTTTGGCTCCTGTGCTTTTGCCTCCTGAGGCTTAACAGGCGGTTTTGCCTGTGCTGGACGCGGCTGTGCCGGACGGCTCTGTCCCTGGGCGCTTCCCTGTGGACGGGGCTTTCTCTCTCCTGCCGGTCGTTTTCTATTCTTTCCGCCATCGCTGGCATTCTGTGCGTGATATACACGAATGATATTTTTCTTCTTTTTCGGCGCCTCTGCTGCTTTCTCAGCGTCGTTCTTCGGTGTTACTTTCTGTTCTTCTGTCTTAGGAGTATCCAATGCTTTACTTTTCTCCTTTCCCGTATCTTTATATTTTTCTCTTACCAAGGCTGCCTGGGGCTGTGACAAATTGCTCATGTGGCTCTTTACATCCACCCCTTTTGCCTTTAAAAACTCAATAACTTCTCTGTTCTGCTTTCCAAGCTCTTTGGCAAGCTCATGGACTCTGATCGTATCCATATGCCATACCTCCTTCTTACCAAAATTCCTGTTTAAGCTAACTTCGCTTTTTATCTTTCCTCCAGTACTTTCATGATCGCTTTCGCAAAATTTTCATCCTGAACCGCCAGGCTTGCACGGAATTCTTTTCCCATTGCCCTGCCCAGAGCTTCTTTGTCAGAAAGGAAATATAACGGAACTTCGTAGAAGGTACACATATTCCGGAATTTCTTTTTCGTATTATCAGAGGCATCCTCTGCAACCAGAACTAAAAACCCTTTTCCTGTCTTTACGGATTTCTCCGTTGAAAATTCGCCGCTCACGGTTTTTCCCGCTTTTGTGGCAAGTCCTATCAAAGATAGTGCTTTATTGTTGTTCAATCGCGTTTAACTCCTTCTCAAGAGTCTCGAAAACCTCATCCGGGATGGCTGCCTTCAGGGAGCGTTCCAGTCCGTGGTTTTTTCTGGCCTTTGCCAGACATTCTCCAGATGGACAGAGATATGCGCCGCGTCCGTTTTTCTTTCCTGTTGCGTCAAGAACGATCTCATCCTCCGGGGTCTTCAATATCCTGATCATTTCCTTTTTATTTTTCATTTCCCTGCAGCCAGTACACTGGCGCATGGGGATCTTACTCTTCGCCTTCATAATTTTCTTCAACCGCAAGTTCTTCCTCTGTTAATGGAAGCTCTTCCATGGAGTCGGCAGCTTCGCCTTCCTCGTAATCACCAGTTTCCTCATAGCCGCCTTCTTCATACTCATCATCGTAGTATTCGTCCTCGTCCTCATCATAGTCGTAGAAGTCTCCGGACTCTCTTGCCTGTGTCTCACTCTTGATGTCGATCTTAAAGCCGGTCAGGCGGGCTGCCAGGCGTGCGTTCTGTCCTTCCTTGCCGATGGCAAGAGAAAGCTGGTAATCCGGAACCACTACAAGAGCGGTCTTGTCATCCGGGTCTGCCATAACTGCAATGACCTTAGCGGGGCTTAAAGCGTTTTCGATCAGGATCGCCGGGTTTTCATCCCAGTTGATGATGTCGATCTTTTCTCCGCGAAGCTCATTAACGATTGCTCCCACACGGGAACCGTTGACTCCTACACATGCGCCTACCGGGTCTACGTTCGGGTCGTTGCTGGCAACTGCGATCTTTGTACGGGACCCTGCCTCGCGGGCAATGCTCTTGATCTCTACCGTACCCTCCTGTACCTCTGTCACCTCAGTTTCAAAGAGACGCTTTACAAGTCCCGGATGTGTCCTGGATACCAGAATACGCGGTCCTTTTGGCGTGTCCTTAACCTCCAGGATGTATACCTTAATACGCTCGGTAGGCTTGAAGCTTTCGCCCTTTACCTGCTCGTTTTCGCTGAGGATCGCATCGGCTTTTCCAAGGTTGATGCTGACATTTCTGCCCATGACACGCTGTACGATACCGGTAACCACCTCTTTCTCAATGCCGTAATACTGGTCATAGAGAACCTTGCGCTCTTCCTCGCGGATCTTCTGGAGGATCACGTTTTTGGCATTCTGGGTAGCAATACGTCCGAATTTGTCGGAGTGGATCTGTACCTTGATAATATCGCCGATCTCCGCGTTGGTGTTCACCTTCTGAG
Source organism: Ruminococcus sp. 5_1_39BFAA (assembly GCF_964240875.1). NCBI lineage: Bacteria > Bacillati > Bacillota > Clostridia > Eubacteriales > Oscillospiraceae > Ruminococcus > Ruminococcus sp. 5_1_39BFAA. Next base: position 261,539 of record NZ_CAXSVO010000004.1, read on the forward strand.
CCTCCACCAGGGAAATCTCCTCTGCCGGGTCATCTACATATTCTACAACGGTACGGTCTGCATATACGCCAAAATCACATGTTTCCGGATCAATGCTCACATGCACGTTGTCTGCTTTGCCGAAATGGTTCTTGCAAGCCTGGATCAAGGACTGCTCAATTGCTTCCAGAAGCGTATCCTTGCTGATGTTTTTTTCTTTTTCCAGAGTATCCAGCGCTTCCATTAACTCTCTGTTCATTTTTCTCTTTTCCTCCTGATTTTTAAAACTCGATAGCCAAACGGATCAAGGCAATTTCCTTTTTCTCAAAGGTTCTCGGCACTCCATCCTCCTCAATCGTCACACTGTTACTATCATATGCGGTCAGTACGCCGCAAAACTCTTTTTGTTTTTCGATTGGCCGGTAGGTGCGGATCTCCACTGATTTTCCTACGCTTCTGGCAAAATCTTTTTCTTTTTTCAGCGGTCTGTCCAGTCCCGGAGAGCTGATCTCCATAACGTAGCTGTCTTCTATAAAGTCCTTCTCATCAAGCCTGTCGCTGAATACCCTGCTCACTGCTTCGCAGTCGTTTACCGTGATGCCGCCTGGCTTGTCAATGTAGCCGCGCAGATACCAGTTTCCTGCTTCCTTTACATATTCCACATCCACAAGCTCAAAGCCCTGTCCTTCCACTATGGGCAAGAGCAATTCCTCTGCCTTCTTTTCGTATTCCTCTCGTCTGCTCATTTTTCCCACCTGCCTTTCATTCCCTTATATCAGCAAATAGGAGTGGGCTAATACCCACTCCTATGCCAACAAGTTCTAAGTTTCTCTTATTCTAGCACCAATACATTGGAAATGCAAGAGGTTTTTCGGATAATGTTGCCAGACCTGCTCTCTCTTTTTTTAAGAGTTTTTGGAAAAACAACGGTATCCATTCCCAGTTTCTGCCTTACTGCTCACTGTCAAACTTTATCCTCACGGTCTCACCATTGCGGATAAATACCTTTTTTAATCCACACAATTTTTTATGGGGAATATGTTCAAATTTCAGTACGGAATAATCGGTATCCATGTTTCCCTTATTTGTCACTTCCACTGTATTGTCATCGATCCAGTTTTCCAATATGTCAGCATAAGTAAGCCCATGCCCGAACGCAAATACTGGCTCTCCTTTGTAAAACTTATAGGTTCTGTTCTTCATAGAATAGTCATGAAAATCCGGCAGATCATCTGTGTTTTCATAAAAGGTAACCGGAAGCCTTCCGCTTGGGGATACCTCCCCAAAAAGAATATCTGCCAGAGCCAGGCCTCCCATTGCACCCGGATAAAAGCACTGTATGACTGCATCACATTCTTTTTTCTGGTCAGAAAGATTTACACAGCTCCCGCTTACATTTACAAAGATCACGGGTTTACCTGATTTTATCACAGTATGGTACAGCTTCTTCTGAGAAGGAGGCAGCTCCAGATCAAGCCTGTCACCGCCTGCGTCACTGTTATATCCATCCCCCTCCTCCCCTTCAAGAGATGGGTCAAGCCCCATACACAAGATGACAACATCCGCATGATTCAGTGCGATCAGCGCTTCTTTTTCACTTGTTCCCAGACTGTTTACATTTGCTTTATCATCAAAGAGATGGCAGCCCTTTGCATAAACCGTTTCCGCGTATTCCTGCACTCCCCGCAGAATGGTATAATATTTTGAAGGCGTTCCATTGTAGTTGCCCAACAAAATATTTTTTGAATCTGCATTTGGCCCTATCACCGCTATTTTTTTATCTTTGCCCAGCGGAAGTATCCCGTTATTTTTCAGCAGAACAATACTTTCTCTTGCCATTTTCCGGTTTAATTCCATATGCTTTTCGCATTCCACAACGCTATACGGGATTTTGTCATATTCGCAGTCATCATCAAACATGCCCAGCCTGAAACGGGCGGTAAATAATTTTACAACCGCTTCCGTAATAATCTCTTCCTTAAGCAATCCCATTGCCACAGCCGTTTTCAGCCACTTGTACGCAGTTCCGCAATTTAAGTCACAGCCGTTATTTACCGCCAGCGCCGCACTTTCCGCTTCGTTTTCTGTTACGTGATGATGCTGGTTTATATCGCAGACCGCGCCGCAGTCGGACACAACATAGCCTTTGAATCCAAACTCCCCGCGCAAAACATCTCCCAGCAGATACGCACTTGCGCAGCAGGGTTCTCCGTTCACCCTGTTATATGCTCCCATAACTGCTGATGGATCAGCATTTTCTATGCAATACTGAAACGCCCATAAATATGTCTCATATAGATCCTTTTTCTCAACAACCGCATTAAAGGAATGGCGCTCGCTCTCAGGTCCGCTGTGCACTGCATAATGCTTTACCGTTGCATCCAATTTGCGGTATTTTCCATCTCCCTGCAGCCCCTTAATAAACGAAACTCCCATTCTCCCTGTTAAATACGGATCTTCGCCGTATGTCTCATGTCCCCGTCCCCATCTTGGATCGCGGAATATGTTGATATTCGGCGCCCAGTAAGTAAGCCCCTGGTAAATATCGGTTTCTCCGAATTTTTTGTATTCATTGTAATTTGCTCTCGCTTCATCCGATATTGCCTGTGCTGTTTCAAACATCAGCTCCGTGTTAAAGCTTGCCGCCATTCCGATTGCCTGCGGAAAAACAGTTGCCCTTCCGGCCCGGGCAACCCCGTGCAGACATTCATTCCACCAGTTATATGCCGGAACATGAAGTCTCTCGATTGCCGGAGCATCATATTTCATTTGTGCCGTTTTTTCCGCAAGGGTCATTTTTCCAACTAATTCTCTTGCTCTTTTTTCAAAATCCAATTGTTACTTCCTTTCCTGATCCAATCTGAATTTTTTTCATCTTTTCATAATATACATGCCCCATAGCTTCTCCGTTTCTGCTGTGATCCGCCATCAGGGTTACAACTGTATCATAGTCTGTATCATTTGACACTGTCAGCAGCATTTCTCCTGATTCTTTCTGAACCAGCTTAGCAGACACATGATCAAAACAGAACAATTCCTTCCGGTCAAGATCCACATAAATTCCCGGAATTTCTACATAAGTAAGCAGCATTGTCACCTCCGGCCAATTAGAGGCATACAAAAATCCGCCGACGGTTTCTTTTCCTTCCCAGTCGCTGGTCTGCACCCTCTCGTTGATATATCCGGACGGAAGATACTCTCCACTCAGGGATTTAACAGGTCTTTCATCTAAGGAGACAAATTGGGAAACAGCATGGCTGATACGTCCAAGCCAGTGCAGATATTTTTTATCTCCTGTAAAACGGTAAAGCTTCAGAAGCGAATTTCCGGAAAGGGTACAGATACCCGGCGCTGAATGCTTATTTTGTGCATTTGCAAATACGGTTCCCATAGTATGGATGCCAAGCTTTTTCGCCTCACTGCCTTCCGGGAAGGAAAAATCATAACTGATGATCCAGGTAGCAGCCAGCTCAAAGGCTTCTTTTGCAGCCTGCAGCCATTTTATTTTTCCTGTTGTCTCATACAATAGTACACAGGCTTCCAGAAAAGCAAAGGCAGATTCACTGTCAGGAGCCTGACAGATCTCTCCCGGTCCTCCATTCATAATCCCCTGCTTTAAATATTGGTTCCAGTACAATTCTCCCAGTTCTTCCGCTGCGGCTAAATATTCCCTTTGGCCCAGATATTCATATGCCAAAGCCAGCGCAGCCGGCGCAATAGCAGCGCTGGCAGTACCGCCCTGCGCAAGTCTCTCCTCTTTCATATGAATGAACTGCCCTAACTGACCGTTTTTCTTATAAAGCCGTACTATTGCGTCTGCCTGGAGTGCAATGCTTTTTTCCAGCCCCTCCCACTGCCGTCCATATGCACGGAGGTATATTGCCTGCTTTATCAGGAAATACAGAAGATCCGCATCCTTACGCACCAGAAGGAGCTGACCATCCGGTTCCATAGAACCGTCTCCATATCTTACCCCTTTTGCATACATAGGAACATACCATCCGTTTGCATACTGAAGCTTCTCTGTAATAAAATGTATCGTGCTGAGCGCCTGCTGATATGCCACCCCCTCATCTTCCACCAGAAACGGATAAGAGTTTATCCCGCCTCCTACCCATCCCGCCTGCCAGCAAGCCGGGGGCGCTTCACTTTCTGTTCCAACACAGAAATATCCTTCTTCTGAGAAGTTCTTTTGAACATATTTTTCTTTGATAGCTGTATATGCCTTGAAAAATGGGATGCTTACATAATTTTCCCCCGTTTCCAGGCTCTCCCTCACAGCATGGAATCCGGTAAAATAATCATTTAAATTCTGTGCCGGAATCCGGCAACAGAGTACCTCCAGTTCCAGTTCTTCTCCCGCCTGCAATATGATCCCCTCATCATCAGAAGGAACGTCACAGGCAGGAAAAAAGCCGGTACCGTCGGGAAGCTCTCCAAAAAAATACCTTGTTTCTTCCCTCACCCCGGGGCAGGACACAGCAAAGCTCATCCGTCCCGGCTCCTGACTCACGGTGAATCCCGTGTATCTTCCGTGTACCATATGCTTTGCCAGAATCAAAAAGCCCTCTTTTTTCTCCCGGGAATAATATCCCATAGCAGGGGTACTCATATCCCCGGAACAAAATTGAATACGGGAAGCGTTTCCATCCTTATCCAAATGCGGAATATCCGTGATAATCGGCTCCCAGCCAGTTTCTTTTTTTTCTTCGTGATAGGGCGGATACGGAATCCTTATACTTGTCATACGATTGCCGTTATAAACTGCTGCCGGTAATTAAGTTTGATGGCAAATCGCTCGGCTCCGTTTTTTTCCTCTCTGCCACACCAGAGTACACAGGGAAGTTCCTCCATATTTTTACACTGCCCTGCCATCCTTTCATCAAGCTCCCATCGCTCCGTTTTTACAGGACTGCTTCCATTATACTGCTTCAAAATCACCTGATATCCCATAATGTCCTCTCTCTAAACAATACGGCGGTCCGGTTATATGAACCTGGACCGCCGCCTGTCGTATTCATCTATTGACTTATTTATTTGCGTTCCATTCGTCTAACTGTCTCTGAATTTCATCAATAATGACCTGGCTGCCAGCCTGTTCCAGCTTATTCAGAAACTCCGGCATAACGCTTTCCGGATCTACCGCTCCTGTATCCAGGCTTAACTGGTATTCCTGCACCACTGCGCTGACACTTGCGATCTCATTCTGAACAGTTGTGGAATCAAAGACAAATCCAAATGCTACAGAAGTCTTTCCCGCTTCATTCATGGCAATAGTCTGTTCCCAATCATTCTCTACCTGGCCTTCTTTTAAGTATGCCAGGAACTGGTTTCCATACATCCAGTCTGCATTTGGCGCATAGCCGGAGTTTTCGATAGGAGCAATATATTCTCCGTCAAGCTTTTCGTAATGTACGCCCTCCACACCCTGTGTGATCAGATTATACAGATATTTATCTGTGTTAAGGAGATTCAAAAATTCCACTGCTTTCTCCGGATTTTTAGAAGTGCGGCTTACGGTTGTCATAGTTGCTGTAATTCCGGAAGTAGGAAGCCAGGAATCGGACATCTGTACGATTACCACCTCTTTGCCGCCATACATTTCTGCTTCGCCCACCTCAAGGCCAGGTTTTAAGTTACCTACAACTCTGACCGCATGTTTTCCTGCCGCAAGATCTGCCGTATAGCTGGTAATAGTCGAAGCATCCGGACGGATATAACCTTTCTGGCTCCAGTCATACATCAGCTTATAGTGTTCCATCACCTGCGGAAGCTCAAACTGGTTCACCACCTTCAGTTCTTCATCATCCAGCATAACAACTCCCGGGATATTTCTTCCGGCAAGCTCATCATAACCCATGGCCTGTGTCATCATTCCAAGGATTCCGCCTGCATCCGCAGCAAATGGATACATATCCGGGTTATCCTCTTTGATCGCGGCCAGAAGCGGTTCCAGATCCTTCAGCTCTGTTACGGAATCCACGTCAAAATTATATTTGTCCACATACTCTTTATCAATACTAATGCAGTTTGTCATCGTCCAGATCTGCATGTTTGGAACTGCATAGATATTTCCGCTTACTGTTGCAGCATCCCATCCCGCCTGCGGTACGGCTTCCATCAGCTCCGGAGCGTACTCTTCAAGCAGGTCATTCAGCTCCAAAAATGCGTTTTTATTTACGTTATTATAGAAATTATTGCTCCAGTTTGCGGTATAGCAAAGATCGAACTCCTCGCCTGAACCAATGACCATCTGCATCTTCTGATCATAGCTTCCGAAATCGGTCTCCACAATTTTCAGAGTACAGTTCAATTTTTCCTCCAAATAGGTATTAACCTCCTCCAATACCGTATTCAGATCTGCCTGCGGGCCATTCCCTCCCACATACCATACCAGCTCTACCGGCTCCTCTGCGTAACAGGTAACCCCTGTTCCCATTGCACCAAGTACCAAAGATGCGGCTAATACAATCGCTGTTTTTCGTTTCATTTTTTCTTTTCCTCCTTTTATTTATCATTTTTATAGGCATTTATAAAAATGCCGAAAACCCTTTTTATTTGACCGGGTTCTCTTTTCATTCCTTTACGGCGCCTACGGTCAGCCCCTTCACAAAATACTTCTGGAAAAACGGGAAGATCACCAGCATAGGGCCTGCCGCCAGCAGACAAAGCGCCATACGCGCCGTCTCATTTGGCATATTGCTGATATCAATACTAATGTTGCCCGCCTGCATAGATGTTGTAAGGAACTGTATGTTATTCATGATACGATATAAATAATACTGAAGAGATGTCAGCTTTGCATCATCAATGTACAGCATAGACAGCCACCAGTCATTCCAATAGGTAAATGCTGTCAAAAGTCCGATTGTCGCAAACGCAGGCTTAGACACCGGAACAATAATATTGAAAAAAACACGTATCTCTCCGGCTCCATCCATTTTAGCCGCATCCACCAGGGACATTGGTATATCCGCAAAAAATCCTTTCATCAGAAACACATGCCACGGAATGACGATATAGGGCAGTATCAATGCCCATATGGTATCCTTCAGGTGATAATACTTCGCGATCATGATATAGGAAGGAACCATGCCTCCGTTAAACAGCAGCGTAAAAAACACAAGGAAAGAGAGAATTCCCGAAAATTTAAAGTCCTTTCTTGCAATCACATAGGCAAGCATTGACGTTGTCAGCAGTCCGCCTATAGTCCCCACAACCGTCACAAAAATCGTTACCCCATAAGACATCAGAATCTGTTTGGGGCTTTGCAGTATGTACGAAAAAGCGTCCAGAGAGAACTTGCTGGGCCAAAGCTTATATCCTTCAATCGCCAGGCTTGTCTCTTCTGTAAATGCCGCAGATACGATCAGCAGCAGCGGGAACACACAGACAACCGCCAGAAAAATAAAGACTCCGTTAAAAACAATTTTCTGTATATATCTGCTTGATTTTTTTTCTATCATAGTTTGTCACCTCCTAGAAGATCGCACTGTCACGGTCAATTTTTCGTACTACTAAATTGCTGATCAGTACAAGTGCAAACCCAACTAAGGACTGATATAGACCTACCGCGGACGACATTCCTATATTTCCGGTAACACGCAGCGCACGGAAAACGTAGGTATCAATCACATCTGTCACAGGGTATAAGGTTCCGGAATTTCTTGTCAGGAAATAGAACATTCCGAAATCCGCATAGAAAATTTTACCGATCTGCAATAAAGCCATAATGATGACAACCGGTTTCAGGCAGGGAAGGGAGATGTAACATGCTCTTTTCAGCTTTCCAGCTCCGTCAATGGCAGCTGCCTCAAAATAAGAAGTATCAATTCCCATTAAGGTTGTATAAAACAGAATAGTCATATACCCGATATTTTTCCATAAATAGCAAATGGTTAATATAAACGGCCAGTATTTTGGTTCATTATAAAAATTCGGAACTGTTTTCCCCATATCTTTCAGTAAGTTTGGAATCATTCCTAACTGTGGATTCAACAGAGCATAAAGTACATAGCTGGCTACGATCCAGGAAATAAAATATGGTACGAACAGCGCTGTCTGATATATTTTCACCTTTCCTTTTGATAATTCAAACAACATCAATGCCAGTACGATAGCCAACACCATGGTTACTGCAATGAATGTAAAATTCAGCAGCAGCGTATTCCTTGTAACTCTAAGCGCGTCCTGTGATTGGAAAAAGAATTTAAAATTGTCGAATCCCACCCACTCACTTCTAAATATACCCCGTGCATAATCCACATTCTTAAAAGGAATGATCAAACCAAATAAAGGAACATAATTAAATGCAAGTAAAAAAAACAGACCCGGAATTGCAAGTATCATAAGATTCCAGTTCATTTTTTTCCTGCTCTTTTTCTTTTTCAAATTTATACCCCCTATCTTTTTTCATTTTGTTTTGTAAATTATTTTCCTGAATTTGCTCTTCCTGGTTGTCAGTATAGGAGGATTTTTTTGAAAAAAATAGTATAATATTTTCCTGATCTATGTTAAAAAAGGCTGATTTTATCATATTTGCAGCCTTTTGTGGAGAAAAAGAGACAATATTACAGTCCCTGTGCGGCTAAAAACAGGGGTACCGCAGAATACCTGCAGCACCCCTTCCCATATCCTGTTCTCAGGCTTGCCTGTTTTGCTTCGAGAATTCCCTCGGTGTACATCCATATGCCTTTTTAAACAGCCTGTAAAAATAATTCTCATTCATGATTCCCACCTGCTCCGCTATTTTACTAATAGGAGTATTACTGCTTATCAGCAACTGTGCAGCCTTACGCATACGTACTTTATAAATATAATCGTTAAGGGAACCTCCTGTATAATCCTGAAATTTTTTCATCACATACTTGCCAGTCAACCCAAGGCAATCGCCCACACTGTGGGAGGACAGATTTGGATCACTATAATTCTCCTCCACATATGCCTGCACCTTTGTCACAAATATCTGCCCTTTGTCTTCTTCATTCTTTTGTGTAAGTGTACACAGAGCAGATTCTATGTATTCTTTCCAATGGGTTTCCAACTCCTCCAGATAATCGGCTTCCTCGATCAAATGATAAATCTGGTCAAACTGGAATTTGACCAGTACGCCCTTATGGTTGTACAGCTCCTTTAGCGTAGTATTTAAGTTATTGGCTAACGTCATAATACAGGTGCGGATATTCTCATACCGCATTGTTCCAATATGGTCAAAGATTTCCTCTGTCAGACGCTGTACGCTTTCTATATTTCCGCACTTCACCTCTGCAAGCAGCTTCCGCTCCAGGCTTTCCGGATACATGCCGTTTTCGTTATCAATATTTTCCTTGCACAACTGTGAATTAATAATAGCACCTTTGCCAAAGACATAACTGTACTGCAGCAGATAATCCGTCTGCTTATAAAAAGCATTCAGACTCAACGGACTCTCTGCAATATCGCTGTATGCGGCGCAAAACGAGATGTTCATATAGCGTTTCGCATATTGCTGCGTTTCCTGAAGAATCCCCTCAAGTATGAGATCCGTATTTCCTTCTGAAGCCTGCACGATCCCGCAGATGGAATCATCACCCAGTTGAAAGATCTCTGCCGGATACTCTTTTTCCATCAACTCAGAAAGCACGTTCTGTACAACAAACTGATACAGATTATGGTCATCCTCCGGGATTGCGCATACCTGTTCCGTATTAATCTGTATTTTCAGCTTCAAAACACGCAAAGTATACGTCCTCGCTGTCACCAGCCAGTGCTCCGGAAGATAGGAACATATTTCTTTCCAGACAGAACCTTTTTCATCGGTCAGCAGTTTTTCGAACTGATATCTTCTCATAAATGCCTGTTTTGCCACATTTTTATCGAGAAGCTTTTCGTGGGCCTCTTTGTACAATTCCATGATCTGGCTGAATTCATTGGCATTGGCTGCCACCTTTGCCTTACCATCCAGGTCATTGATGAATTTTACCAGGTTATCGATGGGACGATACAAATGCCTTCCTATTATAATAATTGCCACCAGATAAACAACTGCCCAGATTCCGATGATCAGCCAATATGTATTTTGAAGTGATTTCAGCTCGGCTAAAACCTGGTCGTAATCCTGAATCATGATCAGCGAATCACCCCAGCTATTCAGGGATAGCCTTGTGATCAGATATTCCTTGCCTGAAACACTATCAGTATAATATACCGCATCTTTTTCTTCCTCCGTCCGTTCCCCAGACACAGAATTATTCTTTAACAACTGCAGGTCCACATCGGAAACCTCCGTGTCCGAACAAATATTATTCTCCTTGTCTACCAAATAAATTCGGCTTGGAAGATCACCCTTCATATAGCCCGCTGTTGTAAAATTATTTATCAGCCAGTTTGCATTCTGTTCAACCAGCACATAGCTTGAAGGCTTATTCTCAGCGTCTGTATATTCATAAAAGAAATAAGAAAATACATAAATATAATTATCAGTACCAGCATAGGGCACTCGTCTGAGAATAGGCTGAAGCTTGGGGATTTCCTGGACATTCTCTATAAATTCCGTAGTATTATTAAAGTATCCAAGCTGGTTGTCCCTTGTGGAATATAACTCGTTACGGCTTCCATTATAAATGGATACCTCATAAATGGATGGATAGATCGCAAGGATCGTAGCTTTCATATCCCTCATCTGCTGTCCCGACTCCGCATAAGAAATATTGCTGTTATACAGAAGTCCCTGATTCTCATGGTCATAATAGATCGACATACAGAGATTCGCCATGGTATCCTCATTAACTGTATAATTATATTTTATTTGCTGCAGGCTTTGGTCATTGGCATTCTGAATCGTACTCAAAACCTTTCCCTGCGCTGTATTGTAAATCGTAGCGGCATAAGGAATACAAATGACTATAGTAAAAAATACAAGCACCAGAACCACTCTCTTTAAATAGGTATTTCTCTGTAAAATAGACGACATGAAACCCCTCCCCAATTTTTCTCATGAAATTTTTATATGCTCCTGATATTTCCGGTATTGATTTGGTGTAAGGTGATACTTCTGTTTAAACAATTTACAGAAATAACTGCTGGTACCAAACCCGGTTTCATGGGCAATCTCAATTATACTTTTCTCCGTATAACGCAAAAGCTCCTGGGCCTTCTGCAAACGCAGGGATATCATGAACTCTGTAGGGGTGGTACCTAAGCTGTTCCGGAAAAGGCGGTAACATTCCCTCTCGCTGATATATGCTTCCTCCGCCAGTTCATTTGCTGTGATTTTTTCATCATAATGTGTTTGAATATACGACAACATTTTTTTGATCCGCTCATCCTCCAGAGAATTATAGGACTTCTCTCCTGTTTTCTTTTCCATTGCCCAGGTATATATGGTCTCCCATAGTTCAGAAAGTAAGCCCCTTAACCGTAACTCAAAAAATTTTTCCTCTTTCAGGCACAACATCTCTGCTTGCTGCATTTTTTCTAAAAATCTCCTGCCCTCTGCCGAATTTTGATACAACGGCACTGCGTCCAAATGCTTTTGCTCCTGTACAGGAGTTATATATTCTATATCAAACAGACTTCCCGGCGATCCTGCCAGAAATAACTTATCAAAAAAGTGAGTGTGAAGATTTACCTTCCGCCCCTCCTCCACAGGATGGAGATAATGGGGGACACCGGAATTAATAAATATACCGTCCCCGCTGTTTAATATAAATTCATGGTGATTTGTCTTATAAAGTATACTTCCCTCGGCAACGTAACCGATCTCAAATTCATCGTGCCAGTGCCAGGGGATATCGCCTCCCGCATCCTCCGGTTGTGACAAATATAATCCGTAATTCAGCATCTGATGCCGGTATATGATAGTTTCCTTTTTTTTCCTGTCTGCGTTCTTTTTTTGATTTCCCACTATATCCGCACCTTTCTGGCAGTATTTTTATATTTATAGGCAGTATTCTTATTTATTTCAGCCATTTATTACAGTATTATTATATCAACATTTTTTTCGCATAAGTCAAGATAAAGGAGGATACATTTATGATTTATTACGTAGCCGGTGATGCTTCAGCCAAGGGCCGCGGCACAAAAGAACAGCCATTTCAAACCATTAGTCAGGCAGCCGGGATCGCGGAAAGCGGAGATACTGTCATCGTTGCCCCCGGCATTTACCGCGAATATGTCAACCCCCGTCATGGCGGGACGGATGACCGCCATCGCATTACCTACATCAGCCAGGTTCCGCTGGGTGCAGTCATCACAGGCGCAGAGGAAATAAAAGACTGGAAAAAATATAAAGGCAGCGTGTGGATGACGCGTATTCCCAACGGGATTTTCGGTGATTATAATCCATATACTACTATTATCAAAGGTGACTGGTATAAGCCCACCATGTCATCTCACACAGGGGAGGTTTATCTAAACGGAAAATCTCTATATGAAGCATCGTCACTGGATGAGGTGCTGCACCCCTCCGTATATCCTTATTCCTGGGATCCTGACTTTACAGTCTACAAATGGTATACGGAGCAGGACGGAAATACAACGGTCATCTATGCGAATTTTCAAAGCTTCGACCCCCGTAAGGAAAATGTTGAGATCAATGTCCGACGCAACTGCTTCTATCCCGACAAAACCGGTATCAGCTATATTACTCTGTCCGGTTTCACGATCAGACAGGCAGCCACCACCTGGGCGCCTCCAACGGCTTATCAGGAGGGTATGGTAGGGCCTCACTGGTCCAAAGGCTGGATCATTGAAGACTGTGACATTTCTCATTCAAAATGTTCCGGTATCTCACTCGGAAAATATCTGCAGCCGAATAACGAAAACAAATGGACAACAAAATTCTTCAAAGATGGAACCCAGACAGAACGAGATGCCGTTTGCCAGGCTCAGACAGAGGGCTGGTGCAAAGAAAAAATCGGCTCTCATATGGTACGCCGCTGCAATATCCATGACTGCGGCCAGACTGGTATCGTCGGTCATTTGGGCGGTGTTTTTTCTGTCATTGAAGATAATCATATCCATCACATCAATAATAAACAGGAGCTACTTGGTGCAGAGATCGGCGGAATCAAAATGCACGCTGCCATTGATGTTATCATACGCCGCAATCACTTTCACCACTGTACCAGAGGGCTTTGGCTCGACTGGCAGGCACAGGGCACCCGCGTCACCCAGAATCTGTTCCACGATAATGTACCTCCCAGAGAATCGAAAATCGATGATGTGGGAGAAGATATTTTCATTGAGGTATCGCATGGTCCTACGCTGGTGGACAACAACCTGCTGCTGTCGGACTGTGCGGCACGCATCAGCACCCAGGGCATTGCCTTTGTGCACAACCTGATCGCCGGTTCCTTTACTTATGTAGGTTCCGGTACCGATAACGGCGGTCAAAGATTGCCAACCACACGCTACACACCGTATCATCTGCCCCACCGCACAGAGGTGGCTGGTTTTATGACAATTCTTCACGGCGATGCCCGCTTTTACAATAATATTTTTGTTCAAAAGGAAATCCGGGAAGATCTGACAGCTTATGCTCAGAAAAGCGGCCTGGCGGGTGACGATCTCCTTCATTTTTCCTGTGGCACCAAGCCTTATGACGATTATCCCAAAGCGGAGACTTATTTTGCACAGTTCACACCGGACAGCGCCCTTGATCATCTGGGAAAGGATATTTACTATGACCACCTTCCGGTTTACACAGGCGGAAATGTATACTTTAACGGTGCTGTGCCCTGTAACAATGAGGAGAATTATAAGATTGACGATGCGAATAAAATAGAGCTGGAATTAAAAGAGTCAGAGGGTACACTTACCCTGGAAACAAATCTGTATGATCATCTTCCTGACTTCGAGATACCTTTTGTCAGCACCTCAACGCTGGGAGAAGCCTTTGAGCCTGAACAAAAATTTGAAGCGCCGGATGGTTCCCCGATCCTGTTTGACCGTGACTATTTCGGAAACAAGAGAGACATAACACCCATTCCCGGTCCTTTTGCCAAGGGCTTCAAAGATATGATCCATCTTTAAAAAATATAAAGCGCCGGCAGGATTTCCCGTCGGCGCTTTGCATATCCTATTAAAGCATATAGTCCTTCAAAACATCATGATCCCTCAGTACCTTCTCCACAACGGTGCCTTTAACCACATGGATCAGCGGCTTCTTCAGCGCGTTCAATGGTCCTGGCAACTGGATCTCAAGCGGGGATTTTCCGTCCATCAGCTTTACGGAGCTATCTAGAAGCTCCCGGATGTCATAGACACTTCCCCAAACCTCCGGCACGCCTCTGTCTACGCCCAAGAGTCCGTATACAGCTTCCATAGCGGTACGCACGGAATACTCGGTTGTGAATACGGTATCTCTCGGTGTCTCGGCAAACTGGCCCAGGAAAGCAAAGTTTACACATCCATCCGGGATAACATCCGGGCGGTCACCCTTTGTTCTGGGCATGAAGAATGCAGTGATGTACGGCATCATCGTTGGAACGCACACTGCGCTGTTCTCAGCCAGATCCGGAATTTCCTCCACCGGAACGCCAAGGTGGTACAGCCACTCTTCCGTGATCTCTTTTCCGGTACAATCCTTCATTGGCTTCTTCACGTAATCGCCGGGAACATCGGTAAATAATCCATATACCCAAACGCATACCTTATCCGGATCCTGTTCCTTGAACTGACCCTGTCTGTTGATAGTCCAGCTCATCAGCCAGCTTGAATCCTGACAGCTTACAATACCTCCCGTTACAACCCTTCCGCTCTTTGGATCGCGCTTGCAGATATTTGTAATATAAGGAAGGATCTTATCATCCAGTGTGGTGACCGTAGCGGATTCCCAGTTGGTTTTTGCAATATCGGAGCAGAACTTTTCCGGATGACCGAAAGCCGGATCCTGTTTTGCAATATTTTTCCAGAGATCCCAGCATCCGCTTTTGCGTACCTCGGCATCGCCGTTTGGCGCGTGATTCTGGTCACCGTAGATGGTTCCTTCTGTACAGCTTCCATTTGTTACAAATACAAGATCATTTTCCGTAAGCAGGATTTGCTTTTTCGCGCCCTTTACATTGCATTCAATGGTTTTGGCAATTTTTTTGCCATCCTTGAATTCAAATACAACATTTGTCACTTCCGTATTAAACTGGAAATCTACTCCCGCAGCCTCCAGATATCTCTGCATAGGAAGGATCAGGGATTCATACTGATTATATTTTGTGAACTTCAATGCGCTGAAATCAGGAAGTCCTGCAATGTGATGGATAAATCTCTGGAAATACAATTTCATTTCCAGGGCGCTGTGCCAGTTTTCAAATGCAAACATGGTTCTCCAGTACAGCCAGAAGGTAGAATCAAATACTTCCTCATCAAACACATCCTCAATGGTCTTATCATATAAGTCTTCATCTTTTGTCATGAAAAGCTTCATGATCTCCATGCAGCCCTTCTGGCTAAGATTGAATTTTCCGTCCGTATGCGCATCCTTGCCTCTGTTTACTGTAGCACGGCACAGGGAGTAGTTTGGATCATGCTTATTCAGCCAATAGTATTCGTCCAGTACGGAAACACCCGGTGTTTCAATGGACGGGATGCTGCGGAACAGATCCCACAGGCACTCAAAATGATTCTCCATCTCTCGTCCGCCGCGCATCACATATCCGCGGGTTGGGTCGTTGATCCCATCGCAGGCGCCTCCGGCAATATCCATAGCCTCCAGGATATGGATCTGGGAGCCAGGCATCTGCCCGTCTCTTACAAGGAAACATGCTGCGGCCAGGGATGCCAGTCCGCTTCCCACAAGATAAGCGCTTTTTTCCTCCACACCTTCCGGCTTCTCCGGACGGGCAAATGCCTCGTAGTTTCCATTTGTATAGTAAATGCCCTTGCCGTTTTTGGCATTTTTTCCACGCTCGGTATTGCGGTAGTCATTTTTTACCTCCGGAGCCTTCTTTGGAGCCTCTTTTTCATTTTCTTTTGCTTTCTTTGCCATCATAGCTGCTGCCCCGGCACCTGCGATAAGCACTGTCGCCGTTCCAAGCTTCATTCCTTTTTTTGCCATAAAAAATAACCGCCTTTCTTATATATGATCGATTTGTTTTGTTTCTCTGTATGTTGCCATCATATCGTGATTCTATTCGCGGTTCAATTGACAAAAAGGGCGCAATGACCAAAAATTTGTCACGCT
The DNA here is from genome assembly GCF_964240875.1 of Ruminococcus sp. 5_1_39BFAA. NCBI lineage: Bacteria > Bacillati > Bacillota > Clostridia > Eubacteriales > Oscillospiraceae > Ruminococcus > Ruminococcus sp. 5_1_39BFAA. The sequence goes on from NZ_CAXSVO010000004.1 coordinate 277,677, forward strand.
CCCATTTTTGATAAACAAATCATCTCTATAATATTTCACTTATGACGCCTCCGCCGATGACCAGCTCGCCGTCATACAGGACCACAGCCTGTCCCTTTGTGATCGCACGCTGCGGATACTGGAATTTCACATGCAGCTTCCCATCCTCACTCTGCCATGCCAATGCCGGCTGCTCCTGCTGCCGGTATCTCACTTTTGCCGTGACATGTATTGGCTCCTCTATTCTTTCACAGGAGATCAGATTCACCTGTTCCGCGATCAGTTCATTCTTATATAAATCCTTGTCCGAGCCCAAAACCACACGGTTTTGGTCAGGCAAAATTTCCACCACATAAAGCCGCTCTTTTGCGGCAATGTTAAGACCCCGTCTTTGGCCAACTGTATAATGAATAATGCCTTTATGCTTTCCAAGAATATTTCCATTTACATCCACAAAATCTCCGGGAACTGACTTTTCCCCGGTAACCACCTCGATCACTTTGGCATAATCACCGTCCGGTACAAAGCAGATATCCTGGCTGTCCCGTTTTTTTGCATTGATCAGCCCATTCTCCTCTGCTATCTGGCGTACTTCCTTTTTCGTGTACTCTCCAAGAGGAAATCTAATATGCGCAAGCTGTTCCTGGGTAAGCATATATAATACATACGACTGGTCTTTCTCCCTGTCCTTTCCCTTTTTTAAAAGGTATCTTTCCCTTTTTTCATCATATTCCACCCGGGCGTAATGTCCTGTCACAACATAATCCATCTGAAGCTCCCGCATCCGCTGCATCAGCTTTCCAAACTTCAGATATTTGTTGCAGTCAATACAGGGATTGGGGGTGACTCCCTGAAGATAAGCTTCTGTAAAATGATCGATGACAGTTTCTTTGAAACAGTCCGTAAAATTAAACACATAAAACCGCATTCCCAGTTTTCTTGAAACAGCTCTTGCATCCTCAATATCATCTAAGGAACAGCAGGTCTTTTGGCGATCCACACCGATATCTTCATTATGGTATAGCTTTAATGTGATCCCCACACATTCATCTCCGGTCTTACATGTAAGCAAAGCAGCGATGGAGCTGTCAACTCCACCGCTCATCGCTATCAGCGCTTTCTTTTTAGTTCTCATCTGTCGCTTTGCCGCCTTCTACCACAAGCTCTTCTTTATATTCATCACCGTAGGTGTCAACCAGGGTAGCGTCATAATCTGCATGGAAAAATTCCTCATCCGCAAGTCCCTTGATCTCCTCATTGATCCAGTTCAGCAGCGTCTCATTTCCCTTTGAAACAGCAGGAGCTATGGTATCTTTATTTCCCAGTTCCGGAATCCCTACCGTATAGCCTTCATTCTGCAGCGCAAATGCAATAACCTCCGTATTGTCATTTGCCCATGCAGCGCCGTTTCCATTTTCAAGTGCATTCTTTGCGGTTGCATAAGAATCATATTTCTGCAACGGAATATCCGGATAGTTTTCGATCAGAAAGGTTTCTGCCGTTGTACCGGAGATCACGATCATCTGGTCATCGCTGTTCCAGTCATCCAGACTCTCTATTACATTGCTGTCCGGTGATACAACACCCAGTGCAACATTCATATACGGCAGTGCAAAATCAACCTCCTCCGCACGTTCCTCTGTTACGGTAAAGTTTGCCAGGATCACATCTACTTTTCCTGTCTGGAGATATTCGATACGGTTTGCTGCTTCCGTAGAAACAAAATTCACATCCACGCCCAGATCTTCCCCGATCCTGTTTGCAAAGTAAACATCGTATCCCTGATACTCTCCGTTTTCATCCACATAGCCGAATGGGTTCTTATCGGAAAATACGCCGATATTAATGGTTCCGTCTTCTTTGATCTCATCCAGAGTACGGTATACCGCATCCTCTGACCCGGCATATGCAGGCACTGTAAATACGGTTGCCAAAACGGTTGCTGCTGCGATCACTTTTTTCACATCAAATTTTCTCATAGTTTTAGTCTCCTTTTTTTTACTGTATGAATTTGTCCGCAGTTTTCACTGCCTGGAATGTAAATGTATTTAAAAATTGCCTTGCCCTTTCCGTCTTTGGATTTTCAAAAAACTCTTCTGGCGGTTCATCTTCTATAATCTTTCCACCGTCTAGAAAAAGTATTCTGTCCGCAACCGCACGGGCAAACTGCATTTCATGGGTAACAATAACCATTGTACGCCCTTGAGCCGCCAGATCCAGTATCACATCCAGCACTTCCCTGACCATTTCCGGATCCAACGCTGCTGTCACTTCATCAAACAGCAGGATTTCCGGATGCATACACAAAGCACGGACGATCGCTACTCTCTGTTTCTGTCCACCGGACAACTGTCTTGGAAAGCTGCCGGCTTTCTCTTTCAGACCAACACGCTCCAAAAGCTCCATTGCCTCCGCAGCCGCCTCAGCCTTTTTTCGCTTCTGTACCTTCATCGGTGCAAGCAGAATGTTATCCAAAACTGTCAGGTGCGGAAACAGCTCGTAGCTCTGAAATACCATTCCAATCTTTTGCCTGAGACTGGTGATCGATTTACTTTTGGGATCGATCAATTCGCCATCCAGCCGGATCGTTCCGTCCTGAATCGGCTCCAGGGCGTTCATACATCGAAGCATGGTACTCTTACCGCAGCCGCTTGATCCAACCAGCACAATGACCTCGCCCTTTTGAACCGTCAGGCTGATATCATCCAAAATCAGATTGTCGTCAAATAGCTTGGTAAGATGATTAATTGTAAGCAATGGCTCTGCCACAAACTCTCACCTCCATTTTCTTTCCAGATATTTTGCAGCCATACTGATCGGCCAACAGGCAATAAAGTACAGCAGAAACACCACCAGATAAATTCCAAAAGCCGCGTTGGGACTTGACATTCGGTTTGCTTCAATGATCTGCTGTGCCACTTTCAGAACCTCCACCACGCCGATCATTAGGATCAGGCTTGTGGTTTTGATCATTCTGGTGATCAGATTGATGGACAGCGGAATTAACCTCCGAATTGTCTGTGGAATAATAATATATCGGTATGTCTGTATTTTATTCAGCCCTAAGGCTTCGCTGCTCTCATATTGATGGACCGGAATGCTGATCAAAGCGCCGCGCACCAGGTCACTCATCTCAGCGGTTCCCCACAGGGAAAATACGATGATCGATGCGCTTTCCCCTGACAGATTCCAACCAAATGCTCTTGTGGTCCCGAAAAACACGAGAAAAAGCAAGACCATCTGCGGCATAATGCGGATAATTTCCAGGTAAAGCCTGAGTATGGCTTTCGTCACAGGATTTTTCCATGTCATCAGTGCCCCAAGTATGATTCCCAGAGGAATGCTGATCAATACCGATATCAGACTGATCTGCAGTGCCACTCCAAGTCCCCCGAGAAGTCTTAGAAAATTCTGTCCTTTCAGAAGGACCTCAAGCCCCAAATCCGGCATAGCGCAGCCTCCTTTCCAAGAGGCTTCCCAGTATTGATACCGGAAGCAGAATGATCAGGTAAAACACTACCAGTAAGAACAGGCTTTCTGTTGTCTTGTAATACAGACCGATAAGATCCTTTGCTGTAAACATCAGATCCATTAAGCTGATGGCGCTGAAAACACTTGTCTCTTTTAACAGAAAGATAACATTTGCCATAAATGCAGGGACGCTGATGGAAACTGCCTGGGGAAGGATCACGTACCGCATGACCTGATAATGATTCATTCCCAGGCTCAGCGCACTCTCTGTCTGGATTTCCGCCACTGCCTCCAATCCGCTTCGGAAAGCTTCCGCCATATAGCTTCCTCCCAGAAAGGCTAAGCCTGCAATACCGCAGGTCTCCGCCTGACTTTGGATTCCTATTTTGGGAAGCCCATAGTATATAAAAAACAATTGAACAAGCAACGGCGTATTTCTGCTGAGTTCAATATAGACCGATACGATCCTTCTTAATACCGGAGCTTTATAATATTGGATCACTGCACAGAGCAGCCCAAGTATGACGGAGCACGCAACCCCGGCAAAGCCTATTCTGACTGTAAGCCAGGCTGCTTTTTGATAGAGCGGCAAATATTTCGCTATAAATTCCCAGTTCATTGTATTTTTTCATACCCTACCCTTTTCGTTCTATTCTATTCTATAAATAAAGGAATGGAACCATGACTGTTCTCCCTTCCTTTTTCTGGAATGAATAATAGCACCATTTCCATAGTATGTCAATAGGTTTAATAGGATATTTTATTAAAAAAGTGCTCTTGACATTAAATGTGAACTTCCATGGTAATTAACTCTCGTTTGTATCAGAAAAGACAGTGAAAATGATAAAAATCCCTTGATTTCT